>WRJH01000060.1 GCA_009782315.1 Alphaproteobacteria bacterium | reverse complement strand
GATTTGGCTTTTAGTCGAAGGGCGGCAATCAAATCCGGATTGATATCGCTTGCAAATATTCCGGTATAAGGCGCCATGCGCGCCCGGGCCAGCGGAATTGCCCCGGACCCGCAGAAAGGGTCGATGAATACATCGCCCGGCGCGGGGTTTGTCGCGCGCGCCAAAAGAGCGGCCACATGCGATTCTAATTCGCCGGCCGCCGGCTGGCCTTTGGATTTCGTTATTTTCTGCATGAAAAATCCGGTGCCGTCTTTGCGAAGTATTATCCAGAATTCCACGTCGCCGTGACCGGAGCAAAAGCGCAGGCGGGTCCTGTGCTTTACCGTATCGACCAGGCGTGCCTTTAACGCGCCGTCCATTGCGGCCGGCGTGCCCGATTCAGAAAACACGATATGAAAAGTCCGCGCGCCCCACGGCGAATGAATTTTCGGCGTATTTTCGGCAATGGCCGCGGCATAATTGGTCAGATTTTTGAAACCGTCCGCCATATCCAGAACGATGAACGAATTCTTGAAATATTTGATTTCGCGGACGGCGTCAGGCTTTGCCGATGTGTCATAGACCAACGCGCCCTCTAAAATCTGGGCCTTGTCCAGCGGCATATCGGCCGCCAGAAATTCATGGGCCAGCTGTTCGAATCCGGCGGCAAAAGATGAATAATATTTCGGCATACGGCCATTATACACGGTTTTTCCTTGAATTCATCAATTTTGTGCGTATAATCCGCCCGAAACAAAGAGGTGTTATCATGGCAAGCCATACAGCAAACGATATCCGCGTGGGATGGGTGATTTCCCACAACGGACGCAGATTTTCCGTCACATCTATTACAAAAGTCAAACCGGGCAAGGGCGGGGCGTTTGTCCAATGCGATTTGCGCGATGTCGACGCCGGCACGAAAAGCGGCGAACGATTCCGGTCTGAAGACAAGGTTGAAAAACTGATGGTCGAAGACGTCAAATGCCAATTCATGTACAACGACGGCACGGATTGCTATTTTATGAAATTGTCCGATTACGAACAGTTCACGATGCCGACCGAATCGCTTGGCGAATCCGTGAAATTTCTGCAACCGGAAATGGAGGTCGGCGCAAACTTTATATCCGGCGCGCCGATGTCCGTGACTTTGCCGAAAACCATAATCGCGACGGTCGAAGAGACCGAACCCGCATTAAAGGGACAAACCGCATCGGGCAGCGGCAAGCCGGCCGTCCTGGACAACGGTATCCGCGTCCAGGTGCCGGTGTTTATAGAGGTCGGCGAAAAGATAGTCGTGAATACTGAAAGCCTTGAATACGTGGAACGCGCGAAATAAAAAATTAAATCACGAAAAATGAACTACCCTTGCAATCCTTGGTGTTGCGAGGGTTTTTGCAGGTATCATTCTACAATCCAAAAAATTCGTTATGATGAGGGTGGAAAAGTAGCAAAATAATCGACTTGGGGCTTGAAATTTATATACTTGCCCCCTATATAAGGAAAGATAAACAAAAGGAACAAAATATGTCAATTTTTGCAAGTTTAATGACCGATACGGTGCAAGTGATAAAACCAAATGGTGAAGAATCAAGAAAGGTAAAAGCAAGCGTTCAAAAAAACAAAATCTATATTGACGACATAAGGGATTTGCAAATTGTCCGTGGCGATGTTATTGGGCGGGTGCGATCAGACGGCGTTATTGAAAAATATCACGTTATAGATGAAAACTTTTCCGAAGGTCTTGGGCAAATACCACCCCATTATAATTTAAATGTGCAAAGAATATGATGTGGTGCGGTATGGAAAAACAGATTATCAAATTATTAAAATTTATTGATAAAAATGAATTTGAAAATTATACGCCACAACTTGGCGATAGTGGTTTTTGGTTTTACCAACAAAAATTGGTCGGCACATACAATGAACCTGAACGGGACAAAGATGGCGGTATAAAATGGTATGTCGGACAGGATTTACCTGCATTGCAAAAAATACTGGGCACGAAAGATGACGACAAAATAAAAGAAGTATTACGCAAAGCACGCTTGCACGAATATACAACCGAACTTTTCCAAATGGTGTGTTTAACAAAGAAAGGTCGCCAACACTTAAAAGATGTTGCGAGTAAAAAATCCGAAGTGTGGCGGGCTTGGATTATTCCGATAATAACAGCGTGTATTGGATTGGTGGGCGCGGTTATGATTGCTTATTATTTTCCGAACAAAACCGAAATCAGAAACCAAGTGCAGATAGAATTACAAAACAAAATAAAAATTCATAACCAATAAAACCGCCTTTTGGCGGATTTTTTTAAAATTAAATTATGCGAGACAACCCGGAAGGGTTTGACAATCCGACGTGTGCAAAAACGTACACGAGGGTTGGCAAACGCGACGGATGTCCGCAGAATTTAATTTTTGCATTCAATAGGTTCGCCATCGTTTAGATACAGCGTCCAGTCCGAACCTTTACTCCATAAAACAACAACTGTATCGTTCAGGTTTCCTTCATATCTTGCGCCACTTGCTGATATGGTTTG
>WRJH01000059.1 GCA_009782315.1 Alphaproteobacteria bacterium | reverse complement strand
GTACCTGCGGAGTAACTTGTGTACCTGCTGAAATAAAAAGCACATAACATTCCTCGCCAAAGACAGGTCTCAGTGTAATGCCGGCCGACGGCACCGGCGTGCCGAAGATAAAGGGCTTCTCTGCTGGTTCGGCATTGTCATGCCAATGGGATAGATAGTGTCCCGCTTTCATGGGCAGAACAGAGGGCGGGTTAACCGGATAGCCGGGACGCACCGCGGCGGTTTCATATACCGCATCGTCTGCGTTTAAATATTGAATCAAAACCATGTATTCAAAATAGGCGTACAGGGTAATGTCTTCTGTTATAGATGTCCCTGCAAAATCAAAAAGACTGTTAAAAAAACTTGTGGCCTGGTCGGGGTTATTTTTTTTCGCCCTGGCCGTGGGTATGCTGTATTGGCAGCTGCGCCATTATTCCCTTTTGGATATTTGGCGCGCGTTGCGCCATATCCCTGTGAATAACCTGTTTTACGCGGCGCTGGCCTGTTTGGCCGGATACCTTGTCCTGTCCTTTTACGATTATATGGCGCTGCGCTATATCGGCCAATCGAAAAAGGTCGCATGGTGGAAATGGATGCTGGCCGGACTGGTCGGATTCGCGGTATCGAATAACGCCGGAAACGCGTGGGCGTCGGGCGGCGCGATACGATATCGGCTTTACACACGTTGGCGGATAAAGACATCCGACATAGTTAAAATGCTGACGTTCAACGGGTTCACGTATTTTCTGGGCGCGATTGCGATTGTTGTCGGCGGTTATTTCTTGGTTCCGAATTCATTGTTCAATAATTCCGTCGGCGCCAGCATTGGCATTTACGGCCTGTTTTTATTCTGCACGGCCGCGCTGGGCGCCTATTTCGCACTGACCGTGTTTTTCCAGAAAAAGACGGTTCATATCGGCGGCATAGATTTCAAGATACCATCGACGCGGGTGGCGTTATTGCAAATGTTCGTCGGAATTATGGATTCGGTTCTGGCTGGTCTGGTGCTTTATTTCTGTATGATGAATATTGTTGATATTCCGTTTACCATGTTCATCGGCATATTCGTTATGGCCCAAACGGCGGGCGTATTCGCCCCGGTTCCGGGCGGTATTGGCGTTTTCGACAGCATTATCTTGGCCGCATTGTCCGGTTTTGCCAGTCCGGCGGCACTTTTCGGCGCATTATTGGCGTATCGGGTGATTTATTACATTATTCCGCTGATTGGCACGGGCAGTTTGTTTATATTATACGAAAATTTCCTGCGCGCGCGGATGAAACGCTGGCTGGCAGAGGCAAAGCATGCCAAATGGCTGGAAGAAACCAAACGTCTGGGCGCCAAGACCCGGGAAAAATTGTCCCATATTCCCCATCCTCATTTGCCGAAATTTAAGAAAAACGTAAAGCGTGAAGCGTAAGGCGTGAAGCGCAAAACAACAAAAGTGTTACCTTGCGTCTCACGCTTTACGTCTCACGTCTCACGATTGTATTTTTCCCCTTGAAACTCTCCCCTTTCCGTGCTATCATGGTATTTGCATATAATAAAAGGCAAATTAGTGTTTGGATTTACATTGATTTTACTTATTCTGGCGGCGCTGTCGGTGACTTTTGCGCTTTCTCTTGGAACAGCCGCGGGCTCATGGGGACAGATGGGTGCTTTTATTGTGCGCTGGAAACACAAGGATTTAAAAAATGAGCAAGAAAATATACGTGGACGCTGTCCACCCGGAAGAAACAAGGGTGGTGGTGGTAGAGAAAGGACGGGTTTCTGATTTTGATGTAGAAACAACGACTAAACCCCAAATCAAAGGCAATATATATCTGGCGAAAGTCATACGGGTCGAACCGTCGTTGCAGGCCGCGTTCATAGATTACGGCACCGGCAAGAACGGATTCCTGCCGTTTTCGGAAATTCATCCGGATTATTACCAGGTGGACCCCGAACAGAAAAAGAAAATGCTGGAAGCGGCCCATGCCGCAATCGTCGACCATGACGAAGACCCGGACGAAGGCGGCGATGTCGCCGAATACGACGATTTCGACGCCGGCGAAGACAACAAGGAATTCCTGAAACGCGCCCGCGAATACAGAATCCAAGACGTCATAAAACCCAAACAAATATTGCTGATACAGGGTGTAAAGGAAGAACGCGGCCAAAAGGGCGCGTCGATGACGACGTATCTGTCGCTGGCCGGCCGGTTTGCCGTTTTAATGCCGAATTCCCGGAAACGCAATTCGTACGGAATTTCGAAAAAGATTTCGGACAAAGCGGAACGCGCGCGCCTGCGCGCCGTTATGCATGATTTGAAAATTCCGCGCGGCATGACGGTTGTCCTGCGCACTGCGGCGTTCGGCGCGATTGCGGAAGACATCGCGAAAGATTACGAATACCTGACCAACCTTTGGAACGACATACGGAAAAATACGCTGGAAGCCGTTGCGCCCGCGACCATACATACCGAAGATTCGCTGCTGCGACGCGTGGTGCGCGATTTCCTGTCCGACCCGGAAGACGTTCTGACGGTACAGGGCGACGAAGCGTACGACCAGGCGGTTGAATTCTATCAGCAGATGCACGGCAAAAAGCCGAAAAAATCTATTGAAAAATACAACGACGACACCGTACCGCTGATGGTGCGCGCCGGCGTCGAACAACAATTGGAAGGTTTGCACCGCCCGGTCGTATCGCTGC
>WRJH01000058.1 GCA_009782315.1 Alphaproteobacteria bacterium | reverse complement strand
AATTTGAGTGCCCGCCGAAGTCCGCCACAGGCGCGACGAAGGCGGGCAAAACGCTAATGCTGATTCTCTGCGGCTTTCTTTAGATATGCCGCGACTTCGGGTATTCTGTATGCCAATGTCTTGGTCCTGTTGTTCATGCCGCACTTTGGTTCGTCGCATTCCGCATTTGCGCATACTTGTTGCAAGCCCAGCGGATAATGTACCCGGTCCAGTTTTGCGCCGGTCTTGGTGCAGCGCATAAACCATTCGGTCATATAATACGCATATGGTTTTGGCATCTCGTCTTCCGAAAACTCGCCATCTTTGCGTTCCGGGCGAAACGTGTCTTTTATCATTCTCTTTGTAACGTGCCAGAATAAGTTCAAAATCATGATTGTTCTCCTTTTGGTTAAATTTCCGTTTCTTCTTTGTGTTCCGGGCGGAATATTTCGACATCGCGCGTCATAGCAAAGAATTTCGCGGCGCGGCGCGCGGGCAGTTCGGCGTATGGAATCTTCATAACTTCGCCCAGGTTTTCTGTCACCGCCGCGGCCAGCATTTCCATAGTCGTCTGCCAATTGGTATGCGCGCCGCCCGACGGTTCCGGCACAATTTCGTCGACGACGTTCAAGTCGGCCATATCGCGCGCGGTCAGCTTCATCGCCTCTGTCGCCTGTTCTTTGTATTTATTGTCTTTCCATAAAATCGACGCGCAGGATTCCGGCGCGATGACCGAATACCCCGCATTTTCCAGCATCAGTAGGCGGTCGCCCGTTGCAATCGCAATCGCGCCGCCGGACCCGCCGGTTCCGACAATCACGCTGACGTACGGGACCTTTATTTCCAATCCGGTTTGAATGGATGTCGCGACCGCTTCGGATTGGCCGCGTTCTTCGCCCTCTTTCCCCGCGAACGCACCGTCCGTATCGACCAAGGTAATAACCGGCAATTCGTATTTTTCGGCCAGGCGCATCAGCCGCGACGCCTTGCGGTAACCATCCGGCGTTGCCATTCCGAACCGGTATTTTTGCCGGGTCGCGATATCGCGGCCTTTTTCCTGGCCCAACAGGACCGCCGGAATTCCGCGGAAATATCCGATGCCGCCCTGCATCGCCGGGTCTTCGGCAAACGCGCGGTCGCCGGCCAGCGGCGTCCATTCCGTGACAAGGTTTTCGATATAATCCAAAAAGTGCGGACGGTTTTCATTCCGGGCCAATATAACCTTGTCATACGCGGCCGCTTCCGATTTTTTATCCTGTTTGTGGTGTTTTTCCAGTTTCGGAGTGGTCGCGGCAATCGGGGAAACCTTGCCCGCCTGTTTAGTTATAACGCGCAGAATTTTTTCCAGGTTGGATTTCAAATCGGCGCGTTTGGACACTATGTCCACCATGCCGTGTTCCAGCATGTATTCCGCAGTTTGGAAATTCGCGGGCAATTTTTCGCGCAGGTTTTGTTCGATTACGCGGCGGCCGGCAAATCCTATGCGCGCGCCGGATTCCGCGACATGTATGTCGCCCAGCATGGCAAAAGACGCCGTAACGCCGCCGAACGTCGGGTCGGTCAGGATAACAATGTACGGCAGGCGCGCCGCGTGCAGTTTGTTGACCGCAGCCGTCGTGCGCGCCATCTGCATCAGCGACAGGATGTTTTCCTGCATCCGGGCGCCGCCCGACGCGGTGACTATTATAAACGGATTTTTGCGTTCGATCGCGTGCTCGATCGACGCGATGATTCCGTCGCCCACCGCGCGGCCCATCGACCCCATCATGAATTCCGAATTCATAACGGCCATCGTGACGGCAACGCCGCCGATTGTTCCATCGGCCGCAGCCAGCGCGTCGTGCATTCCGCATTCGTCGCGCGCGTCGTCAAGACGGTCCGCATACGGCTTGCGGTCCGTAAACGCCAATGGGTCGTCGGATACGCGCGGCAATTCGAACGGAGTCCAGTTTCTTGCGCCGAACAGCATTTTGAAACGGTGCGACGGTTTGACCGGATACATGTAATGACAGCGCGGGCATGTATACAGATTTTCTTTATAGTCTTTGAAATAAACCATGCGGCCGCATTTTTCGCATTTTATCCACATCAGCCGTTTGATGCTTTCGTATCTTTCGCGGACTTTGTTTTTTATGCCCGTCGCGGATTTTTTGAAAATAGACATATTAATTCATCTTTTTAGTCAATTCGTTGCTGGGCCGGAACAGTATGGTTTTGCCCGCGGCCAGCCGCATCGGTTTTCCAGTGCGCGGATTGAACGCGCTTTTGGTGGCGCGCGGACGCTGCAGAAAGCGGCCGAATCCACGGATTTCAATGCGGTCGCCGCGCGTTATGGCGTCCGTTATGTCGGATGTTATCGCGGTTATGATTTTGTCGGCGTCCTGTTCGCGCATGCGATTAAAACTGACCTGTATAGAACGCACAAGGTCTGATCTTTTCATATCTTTTCTCTTTGTTTATACGTGCATTTTACTGTGTAAAAAGATACGTGTCAAATAAGAATACGGGCGCTTGCAATTTAGATTTCATCGTTGTATAATGGCGCGCCTGCGGAGAAGTGGCAGAGTGGTCGAATGCGCGCGACTCGAAATCGTGTATACGGGAAACCGTATCGGGGGTTCAAATCCCTCCTTCTCCGCCACTACTTGTAAGTATTTGATTTTACTTAATAATTTGGCAAAATCCCCGCAGTTCTGCGGGATATTTTTTGCGGTGACTATGGTATGGGAAAACAGGGGCGTTTACAGGGCCAAATATATGCCTTTCTATACAATGGCCTATTTGCCCGAGTCAATATTTGAACGCCCCGTTTATATCGCGTCCGACCGAATAGTCCTATCGCACGAACCTCTGCCGGAATTCGCAAGAATGATTGATGCCAAGAACTACCACGGACATATCCACATACAGTGCTATCCTTTCCCCAACAATTGGCATTGCATAAACGTATCCGTGGAAAAGACGGATTACCGCCCAATCCCCATAAAAATAGGCTAAATGCCGAATTATTTCCCGAAAATAGCTCGATGCTATAAACTTTGCCTAAATACGGAGTTTTATACATTGCTATGTTAAAAACTTGACTTTTGGGAA
>WRJH01000057.1 GCA_009782315.1 Alphaproteobacteria bacterium | reverse complement strand
AACGGGTTTACATGTGTGTGTGTGTGTGTGTGTGTGTGTGTGTGTGTGTAGGTTTCTGCGGGTTCCAGCGTGTAGGGGCGTATTGCATACGCCCGGGCGTGCGCGGCACGCCCCTACAAATACAAAAATCACCAACCAATAATCTCATGCCGGAATTATATCCGACACCCCGTCTTTGGGTCAATCCAAACCTTTTCCCTGGCCAGATTCATCATGGGACTGTCGGATATATTGTCGGAATATGCGCGGACGACCTTACGGCCGGCAACAATGCGTTCCAACGCGATTGCCTTGTTATATCCCCAGTTAAGGAATTTGTATTTCCACGGCCGCTTTTTATCCATTTCCGATGTGATTATCAAATCGAATTCAATGTCGGAAACCAGCGGCAAAACGATATAGTCCGGCGTGGCGCTGCTTAAAATTACAAAGTTTCCGCTGCTGCGTTCTTTTTCAACCTGTTCTTTGGCCCATCCGAACCGGTTCATTTTATGTTCGGCGACAAACCCGGGTATAAATTTTTTTATCATAGCGGAACCGGTAAAGCGGCGCGTCATCTGCCGCCATAATATGTCGATTTTCCGAACGCGGTATTTTTTATCTTCGCACGCGATAAATTTCACGACGAACCCCGCGGCAATGATTGGCAGGAACAACCACGGCCGCAACGAATGGCGAAAGCAATATTTTCCGAATTCCACCGGCGCGTCGCCCGCCGACAATGTTTTATCGAAATCGAATATGACTATGTTTTTCTTTATCATGATATGACCTTTATTATATTTTCAACCGCATGGTTTTCCTGTTTTGCCTTTTGCGCCATCTTTTCCAGCCGCGCCGGATTTGAAAACAAGTCCGATATTGTGGCCGACAACCATTTGACCGTAAACTTGTCATGCGCCATCGCGAATCCCGCGCCGGTTTTGGCAAACGCGGCGGCATTCGCCGGCTGGTCCGGATTGACGGACAGGGGCACCAGTATCGCCGGCCGGCCGATTGTTTGCAATTCGACGACGGTGCTGGCGCCGGCGCGTGAAATTACCAGGTCCGCGGCCGCCATCTGTTCCGCCATATCGTGTATGAACGAAAGAACGTTTGCCTTTATCCCGTTGTTTGTGTAAAACCTTTGCAACCTTGCGACGGAATCCGGCCGCGTTTGGTGAACGACGAACAGTTTCTTTTTTAATGCGGGGCCCAGCGCCAAAACCGCCGCCGGCACGACATCGTCCAGAATCTTCGCGCCCAGCGACCCGCCGGTGACCAGCAGGCGCATTTCTGATTTATGATTTTTGATTTCTGATTTCTTAAATTCTTCTCTTACCGGTAATCCGGTATAAACCACTTTTATGCCATATGCCTTATGCCCTATGCCTTCTATTCCCTTTACTTCGCGGAACGAAGTCATCATTACGTTCACAAACCGCAGCGCGAATCTGTTCGCCATGCCGATGTGCGCGTTCTGTTCGTGCAGATAGGTCGGTATTCGAAAAACGCGCGCCGCCAGGATTGCCGGAACGGATGCGTATCCGCCGAACGCGACGACCCTGTCCGGGCGAAAGACCAAGAATCGCAGGGCAAGCAATGCGGCGGAACAAACGATTTTGAACAGGGCGGCCGCCTGCATGATGCGTGATTTCGAACCAACGCCGGACGCCCATACGAACGCGACACCCGCGCCCGCGGGCTTATTCTTCCGTATCATTTCCATGGCGCGCCCATCGGTCGAAATTGTGACGCGATGCCCAGCACGAAGCAATTCTGTCGCGACAGCCAGCGCCGGAAACACATGTCCGCCCGTCCCGCCTGTTGCAATCCATACCTTCATTTCCTATCTCCTATTTCCATCTGTCTTCCCGAATCAGCGCAATCAGCAATCCGAACAATAAACAAAACGAAAGAAAAGACGACCCGCCGTACGATATGAACGGCAAAGTCATCCCCTTTGTCGGTATCAGGCCCAGCGCGGACGCTATATTGATTGACACCTGGACGCCGAACAGCGCGAACACGCCGCCCGCGACATAAAGCACGAACCGGTCGCGCGCGCCGCGCGCATTGTCGGCCAATCGCTTTAACACGAACAATAACCCGAATATCAAACATACGGCAAGCAGCGCGCCCGAATCTTCGGCAATCGCGGAATATATGAAATCCGTATGCGCGTCGGGCAGGGATTGTTTTATAAATGCGTCTTCGCCGGACCCGAACAGTCCTCCGTTTCTGATTGCTTCGACCGATTTGGTTATCTGGTAATTGTCCGCGCCGCCCTCGAACCCCAGCCATAACAGCACGCGTTTATGAAAATGCGAAACGGTAAAGAAAGCGATTATCCCGCCCAGCGACGCCAATGCGCCAAGCCCGGCAACAAACAGCCACGGCAGTCCGGCCAAAAACAGCATGGCCGAAAACAATATGAAATAAAGCGCGGCGGTGCCGACGTCCGGATGTTTGAAAATTATGAACAGCGCGGGGATGAATAACGCAAGATACGCGGGCCAGCCGTCCCACCGCCATGCGCGCCTGGACGTGAATATGTTTTCCCCGGCCGAAAGGCTTGCCAGGCGGTCCAGAAACCACGCCGTTATGATTATGAATCCCGGCTTCATAATATCGGCAGGCATGACGCGAAATCCGAATAATGAAACCCATCTGGCGGATTGGTTTAATATCGACGGCCGGATAAAAGTCATGGCAAGCAGCGCAAGTCCGACCACAATGTTCAGCCATGCGATACCCATCACCCATTTTTTATTCATCATGGAACCTGCGAACAAAATGCCCAGACCCGCGATATAAAATGGAATCATTTTGAAAAGAAAATAATGCCACGACTGGGGCGGATTCATTCTTTCCGCCGCGACGGAACCGGCGGTGACCGCCGCCCATATTCCAATAAGGGTCAGGACCAGAACCGCGAAAAGCAGCCTGCGGTCTATTTCGAAATACCAGCTGGTGATATGACTTTCTTCGGTTCTTTTTAACATTTTTTTATATCTTCAGCACCGCCAGTGCGATTGCCGAAAAGATTATGGAAAAGGAAGGTGATTATATTCTTGCCGTGAAAGGCAATCA
>WRJH01000056.1 GCA_009782315.1 Alphaproteobacteria bacterium | reverse complement strand
TCACATAGTCAGGTTTCATTACTTCACTGTAGATGAGCAAGTCTTCAGCATAGAAGTTCCAACGCTTGAACCAATATTCATCGTGGTTGTCGCCGCCTAAGTAATTGTCAGCCGCCATCTGTTTGGCCATTTCAAAAGCCATTATGATGTTTTTAGATGTGCCGCTGGTCGATATGCCGAACAGGACGTCGCCCTTTTTGCCGATACCCTGGACTTCGCGGGCGAACACGTGTTCGTACCCGTAATCGTTAGAGATTGCGGTCATAGATGAAAGATTGGTTCCCAAAGCGATGGCGGCTAATGCCGGCCGATTGCGGATTTTATACGCGCCGACCAGTTCGGCGGCCAAATGCGTGGCGTCGCCCGCGCTGCCCCCGTTTCCGCAGAACATGATTTTTTTGCCGCGTTTCAGCGCGGCGATGCATTTTTTGGAAATTTCCAAAATGGCTTTGTTATAAGAAAATGTTGATATATAGTGAAACCTGTCCTCTATTTCGCACAACTGTTTTGATATCGCAAGTTCAAGCTGTATGTCTTTCAGTTCTTGTTGGGTTTTTGTCGGTTTTTTGTTCATATTTTTTCCTTTTTGTTATTGTGTTTTCTTGAATTGGTTTTTTAACGCGGCGGTCAGTTCCGCCCGGGTCAATGTCGCGGTTCCGGATTTGCCGACGACCACGCCGGACGCGGCGTTGGCCATGCGTATGGATTGTTCGTACCCCAGGCCCGCCCCGATGGAAAGCCCCAATGTCGCCAATGACGTATCGCCCGCGCCGGATACGTCGACCACGTCCCGCGCCTGGGCCGGAATGTGCGTCGCATTGCCGTCCGGCGTTATCCAATACATTCCGTGGTCGGACGCCGTCACCAACAGGTTTTTAATATTGTATTCAAAAAGCAAATCTTGCGCGCCGTCAATCATTCTGGCCATAAAATCGGCGTCTTTGAAATCAATGTGCTTTGAAAATCCGCACGCGTCGTTGAATCCTTTCCAATTCGGCTTTACGCAGTCGGCGTCTTCGTATTTGGACCAATCGTTGCCCTTTGGGTCGACGATGACGGTTTTGCCGCAATCGTGCGCTATATCTATAAACATGGGCGTTGTTTTATCGGTCAGCATGCCTTTGTTATAATCCGAAAGCAGAACTATGTCGGATTCTTTCGCGAACTGTTTCGTCATTTTTTTCAGATACCGGATGTCTTGCGGGTCAAAGTCCGGCATGGGCAGTTCGAAATCAACGCGCGTCACCTGGTGGTTGCCGTTGGAAACTATGCGCATTTTCCGCACCGTCCGAAAGTCCGGCAATTTGTAAAGCGTGTTCCCGACGCACACATTGGAAAGCAATTTGCCCAAACGCCGACCGTCGTCGTCTTTGCCCGCGGCGCCGATGAAATAGCTTTGCCCGCCCAATGCGGATATGTTCGACACAACGTTGCCCGCGCCGCCCAGCATTGTTTTCGTGTGATCGTATACGACCACCGGGACCGGTGCTTCGGGCGATATGCGGTTGGAATGTCCGTACAGAAAATCGTCCAGCATTATATCGCCGATAACCAGGACTTTTGTATTATGGAAATTTTTAATTATGTTTTTCATTGTTTTGTCTTTTTTGTATTTGTCAAATAGTACAATAAATAAAAAACAAGTCAAACTTTTATTGTTAAAAAATTTGACTTGGCGTTTTTTTCATGTATAATGCTATCTGAATCAAAACAATCCTTTGACTGTGGTCATGGGACACCGAACGGCGATGATCGCTTTCGGTGGATTTTTAATGAAAAAAACAGGAGTACTTAAAATGGCAGTAGCAATCAGACTTTCACGTCATGGCGCGAAAAAGCGCCCCTATTATCACATCGTCGTAACGGACAGCCGTCTGGCCCGCGATTCCGGAAACATTCTGGAAACCGTTGGAAAATACGACCCGATGCAGACAAAAGAATCCGGAAAACGCGTCACCCTGCTTTCGGATAAAATCAAAGCGTGGCTGGACAAAGGCGCGCGCCCGTCCGACCGCGTGTACAAATTCTTGGCGGACGCCGGAATGGTGAATGCAAAACCGCATCCGGTCCAGACAAAGAAAAACCAGCCGTCGGAAAAAACTTTGCTGAAATTGAAAGACCGCGAAGCAAAGCTGGAAAAAGCAAAAGAAGCCGAACAAGCGGCGAAAGAAGCCCCGGTTGCCAGCGAAGCGCCGGTTGAAGCACCCGCAGAAGCTGTTGTAGAAACCCAGGCCGAAGCCCCGGTTGAAACACCCGCCGCGTCCGCGGCGCCGGAAGTCGCGACCGAAACCCCCGTCGAATCGGCCCCGGAAACCGAAGTCGCGCCAGAGCCACAGGCGACGGCGGAACCGGCCGCGGAATAATCGCGCATGATGCCGGTCGATAAGATATTGGTCGGAAAAATTGTCGCCGCGCAGGGACTCGGCGGCGAAATCCGCGTGCAGACATTTACTGAAAGTCCCGATGATTTTCGGGATTTAAAATTTGCGGACCATGATTTGAAATTCGTGCGCGCGTTGCCGAATTCGTCGGTCGTCATTATGAAGGCCGATGGCGTCGACAACCGCACCGCCGCCGAAAAGCTGCGCGGGACGGAACTGTTCATAGACCGCGCTGCCCTGCCGCCGGCCGGTGCGGGCGAATATTACATCGCGGACCTGATCGGAATGGCCGTCGGTGAAAACACGGTTGCCGCGGTTCATAATTTTGGCGCGGGCGACATACTGGAACTGGACAACGGGGACATGGTTTCCTTTGCGAACGCAAAGGTGGATATGGAAAAGAGAGAAATAACCATAACGGAAAGATAATCAAAATGGAAAAAACTTTTACAATCAAATACAAAATATGCGGTGACAAAATACCGCAAAAGATACGCTTTGAAACAAATTGCGGCGCGAAATCATTCAAAGCCATAAAGAATAACGGCGGCTGTCTGGTCACCAATCTTTTGCTGCATATTCAATACATAAGAAAAGCGCGCGAAACAAGGAGTTTAGCCAACTTTACCATAACGGGCTTGAACGACCAGGACCATATTTTAAAACCGGAAGTAATCCACGACGTATGCGCCCGCTGCATACACAGGGTAAAATGAAATTCAATATAATCACCCTTTTTCCGGAAATGTTCC
>WRJH01000055.1 GCA_009782315.1 Alphaproteobacteria bacterium | reverse complement strand
ATTGGTCACGCAAGACCGGGCGTCGTCAACGGAACACGCCCCGCCGCGGCGATTTATGAACAATTCAACCAGATTATATTTGTAATCGCCGCCGGCCAAAACACCGAAAGTATTCTTGAACTGCCTGTCGTATTTCAGTCCGACTTTTTCGCACAACTTTGCATCGCGGCGCACGGCGCAGGCAATCACCGTATCAAAAACGCACGCCATATTGTCCGTTTTTCCGACACATTCGTCCGGCGCGGGTTCCAACGCCACCGCGCGCGGCGCAAAAAAATCCGCCGTTTGCCCGTACAAGGCGCAAGGCATAAAACACAAAACATAAATTAATTTTCTCATTCTTTTCCCCCTTTTTTTATTGTCACATACTTGCGATGTCCATCGGTTGGCCCTTGCCTATTTCGCCGGGCCATAATTCAAAATGGATATGGTTTTGGACGCCTTTGTAATCCGGATTTACGGACAGGTTTTGCACCGTCCCTATGATTTCGCCGACATTCACGCGATCGCCATAATTCAAATGCGTTTTTACATATCCGATGCGCGACCTGGTTCCATTGTCCCACCAGATGTCCACGAACCGCAGGCCACCTTTGCTGAATACACCCTCGCCCTTGACCGTGCCGTTAAAGAAAGCGGGTACGGCGACTCCCGGATCCGCCGTCAAATCGCGGCCTTTGTGCACGCGTCCGCCTTTGCGCAACGCGCCGACATGGCCTTCGCCCGTTGGGTCGCCTTGGCGAATGGCGATTCTGTGCGCGGACATCAGATTGCTTATTGTGGATGAATGCGCGCCAAGTCCCTGGACAGGCGAGGGCTGTACGGGACGCGGCGTTGTCGCCGTTCCCGGTATGACCGTTATTCCGTCCCGGCCGGTCGGCAAATCTTCAAGCCACGGATAATCGGACGCGTTGCCGATTGCCGAATCATATATGTCGAAATCTTCCCACAAATCGTCTTCGTTGCGGGTCCGCAAAGTTTCTTTGCGTTTGTCCAGAATATCTCGGACCTGGTCCACAGGCACGCGGATTGTGTCGCATCCCATATTCCATAAATCCGCGCCGTACAGAAAATTCACAATCGGACCGGCCATCGAAAGCCCCCCGAATAATATCAGCAAGTACGCGATATTGTTCGCAATCGTGCCCGTCTTTGACCCGCCGCGAATCATCGAAAACGCCCAGCCGATTAAAAGAAGCGCGGTCATGGCGATTATCACATACCACGCGTATTCCAGCATTTGTTTCAGCCCCGCGGTGAAACAGGTCGGGTCTTCTATGAATATATAACCGTTTGACACGCTCAAATTATTGAGTCCGGAATTTCGCAAAAGACGCAGTATTTCGGCTTCGTTCATGGCGTTCATAAAGGGCGCAAATGTGCGCCCCTATATCATCTGTTGCCGACTTGGAAAAAATCCGGCATGGAAAAATTGTCGGCGGTATCGTTCGCCGCAACCCCGGCCCAGCCGAAAAGATCGCCCAGCAAAGACGGCTCGGCCGATTCTTTCTTTTTGAACGGCAGGACGTTTTTCAATTTGCTTATCCGGTTCGACGGCGCGCGTTTTGTATCCGCATCGTCTTTTATCGACGATTGAATGTTTATAAATTCGGACGCAAGACGCGAAAGCACTTCGTCCGCGTCCTCTTTTTGGGGCGACGCTGTGGGCAAATCGTCCGACATTTTATTGTTCCGCAGAACGGGTTCGTCTTCGTCTATCGGTTCCAAACCTTCGAATATATCCGCGATGGACCCGCGTATTGAATCCGCGTCCAATTCAACGACGGTTTCATGAATCTCTGTCACATGAACGGCGGCAACCGGCGTATCATCCCGGGCCGGCGCATCCATGGGTTCCGGCGACTCTGCCGCGGGCGCGGGTTCTTCGGCCGGGATTTCCGCCGCGGCCGGCTGTTCTTCATCCCTTTCCTTAACCTCTGGAGTTTCGGAAACAATTCCGATAACGGATAAAATCGGCGCGTTTGCGGAATCCGCGGGGGCGACGACCGGTGCTTTTTTACTTTTGCGGACTGTTTTTTCTGATGCAGCGGGCGCATCCGCCGGCGCCGGGAATTCTATGACTTCGCCCGCGACCGGCTTTTCGGTGGCGGCGTCTTCCTTTACGGGTGCAACATTTGCCGATACGTTGTCTTCTTCGACCGGCACGCCGAAAAGCAATACATCGCGCCCCAGGCCCAGCGTAGCGCGCACTTCGTCAAATGCGGCGCGAATATCGGCGGGGTTGAACGTTTCCGTGCCGGAAATATAAATTATTTTTGTCTTCATCTGCTTTCTTCCATTGGGATACTTGACCCGTATATTATACCATATTTTGCTTGTCTATTTTACAGAAATATTATAGTATCGAATCCATGACCGAAATCATAGACCAAATATTCAAAGAACTTGACACGCTGGAAGAATCCGCCGGGCGTCTGCGCGGCGTGGCCGCGAATTCCGGCAAACAGACCAATTTGGAAGTGGCCATATTGAACCAGCAATTGGCCGAAGCCCGTGAAAAAAACACCGCGGCCGCGGCATACATCGACAAAGCGGAAAGCATCCTGAAGAAACTGAAATGAGCGTCGTATCAATCCCAATCATAAACAAAAATTATTCCATGGGCTGTGAAGACGGCCAGGAAGCGCGCCTTATCGAATTGGGCAAGATGGTGGATGCGCGCGCGCGTGAAATCGCGGCGAAAATCGGGCCTTTGCCGGAATCGTCGCTGCTTGCCACTTTATGCATCGTCATGGCGGACGAATTGAAATCGCGCGGCGCCGGCGGCGCGGACGGATGCGTCGACGAATCTGTTCTGGAAGAAATTTTGGCGCGAATAAAACAGATAAAGAAAAAATTGGGGTAATTTATTTTACCACGGTGTAACACCCGACGACGGATTGGCATAATTCGTTTGCCAGAACCCGCCATATATTATCCCGCGCCCGGCGGTTTTTTATTATCTTTGCGACCGCTTTGACGATGATTTCGTCTTTTTGTTTTTCGGTGATTTTTACAATCTTGAACGGTTTTGCCTTGCACTTTCCAATAATGGCTTTCTTTTCTTTTTCGGTCATGGCGTTTTCTCCTATCTTGTAGGGGCGTGCTGCGCCCGCCCCGGGGCGTATGCAATACGCCCCTACAAACCAAACAAAAAGCCATCTTGAAAAAAGATGGCAGGAGGATAAGAATACTGTCAAAAAGTCAGCCCGCTTTATTCAATATATTCAGCGGCCTCCTGCCAAGCAGGAGCTTTACGTCCAAAGGACGCTTTTTGACAGGGGTTCTTATTCCCCGACGCCGGAATTCCCGGCATCGCGCGCATTATATAACAAAAAGCATGCAAATGCAAGAATTTCAAGCATATCGTCCTATCGCGCGCGCCGCGCCGGAATGATATGATTATAAAAAAGGAGAAAAACATGCCATTGAAAAAAGGATGCACGCGCAAAACAATTTCGGAAAATATCAGAACGGAAGTAAAGGCCGGAAAGCCCCAGAAACAGGCCGTTGCAATCGCCCTGAGCATCGCCGATAAAAACGCGTGGAAATGTAAAAAGAAATAAAAACGGGCATTCGCCCGTTTTTATTCGTAGGGGCGCGCGTGCCCACCCCGCGAAATCTACGATTTCGCCGGGACCCGGGGGAAACGCGCCCTTTATTATTTGGGCGCGTTTCCACGCGCCCCTACCTTAACCTAACTTTCCAATTTCCGCCGCCAGGTCGCACATGCGACATGAAAATCCCCATTCGTTGTCGTACCATGCGGTCACATGAACCATTTTATCGCCGATAACTTTGGTTAAAGAGGCGTCGAATATACT
>WRJH01000054.1 GCA_009782315.1 Alphaproteobacteria bacterium | reverse complement strand
GGCGCGGCAATGGAATTGGCGAAACAAAAAATCATCGATATGAAAATTATGCGTTCTTATGCGCCGATTGTTTCGTATGCTTTGAAACCGACGGAAATGTTTCTGGTGCCCAGCGCGACAAACGTTTTGTTCTTTACGCGCATATTTTCGGATTCCAAAATCGGCGGCGCCGGGAATGCAATTTGTCTGGTCGACCCGACGCGCAACATAGTATCGAAACGTCGCGGCCGCGATTATTACATCAGCGAATGCCCGATGCATCATTTTTCTCATATCCGGCGCGATTTGGGTGCGAAATACGACAATTCTTCGTCGCCCGATATGCGCGCGAACAAGAAACAATATATGGCGAACACGCGCAAAGCCACGGTTGCCATCGTTCCGGATAAATTAGGTCTGGAAAAATATTTGAAAAACAATAAAAAACCAAAAGGAAAAACATGAGAAAATTATTTGTAAATATCGTCTGTCTTTTTATCCCGAACCAACGGCTGCGTCGCGAATTGCGCCAGAAATGGAAACCGACCAAAGAAACTTATCTGACATGGATGCTGCAAAAAGAAGTGCGCGACGATCTGTGCCATAAAATGTCGCTGTTGCATAACGGCGACATTGCGACGATGCCCAGCGGGGTAAAATTCTATGCGCCGCTGTACCCGTGGGATTGCATCCAGCGTGAAGTCGTCGATACCGGCCGCTTTGTAGACCAGGACATCTTGGAAGAATTGCGTCAATACATTCCAAAAAATGCGACCATTTTGGACATCGGCGCGAATGTTGGCAACCACACGCTTTTCTTTGCATTCAATGCGGGGGGGGGGGCGGCCAGAATTCATTCGTTCGAACCCGTTCCGGAAACCTATCGCATGCTGGCCAAAAATGTTGAAATTAACGGGTTGGAAAAAATCGTCACCACGCATAATGTCGGTCTGGGCGACAAGGAATCCGCCGCCGATATCATGCTGTGCCATCCGCGCAATATTGGAAACGCTATTTTAACAGAAGGGGCCGGTTCTTTAAAAATCAAACGGCTGGACGATATCGATTTGGGCAAGGACAAGATTGATTTTGTAAAAATCGACGTCGAAGGATTTGAATTGAAAACATTGGTCGGCGCGCGCAGGACATTGGAAAAACACAAACCGCCCGTATACATCGAAAGCTTTGATAACATGATTGCCGCGGTCAAAGAATTTTTCAAAAGCATGGGATATAATGCCCCAATTGCCTATCGGCACGGCAACTGGTTGTTTCTTCCAAAAGATAAATAGCTATCTTCCCGCCATTCCGGCAAAGGCCGGAATGGCGAGTTTGTTTTACGCCGCTAATCCCTTTACTTCCCACATATAATTTTTTGCGCCAATGGAATTATCGCGCCAGGCGAACGACGTTTTCGTTTTGTTTAACAATCCGACAAACACATTGGTTCCGTTGGCCCAGAATTCCGTTTGCAACTGTCCCGTGACGGGATAATTTATTTGCGCCATTTCGACCGCCAGATCAACTATATTAAAATCCTGGTAATTCGACACAAGTCCGGGCGATACGCCGCCTTGTTCGACCCAACCGGAACTGTATTTGCGATACCACGGATTCGGCAGCGGCTGGCCCGCGACTATATTGGTCGCAACAACCGGGTCGCCGCCGCCAGCGCCCGGCGCCGTAATGTCGATATTGTCCACTTTGGTTTCCAACGCGGCCAGCGCGCCGGAAATATTGGCAATGTCGCCGATAATCTGGCCGACGTCCAGAATATCCGTCAAACCGCCCAGATTCGCCAAACGTTCGCGCAGCGCGTCGATTTCGACAATCAGTTCGCCAATGTTTCCGGCGTCGGATAATTCGCCGACTTGGGATTGGAAATCTTTCAAAACTTCCATTACGAAATTCAAATCCATGTTCAGAACGCTTTGGCAAATGGGCGCGGTCGGCTGGTACGATACGATGCGGTCCAATTTCAATCGCCGATATACTGTTATGACATCGTCCGCATCCGGCATTTTGTTCAATGTGACGCTGCCGCCGGGATGCCCGAAATTCGGATTTTCCGACATGTCGTCCAACGACACATAGTATTCGTTGGCGGAAAGCGCGACGCCGTCTTTCATGACGCGCACGTCCGCTGCCTGCCAAACCGGGAACGTGAAATGGAATTGTTTTACCGTTCCGTCGGCAATATATATTATTTTTGTTTCTTGGTTCATTTTGCATCCTTTTGTGTAAAACAAAAAAAAGCCCCCGAAAAGGGGGCTTTGATTTGAAAATAGTATACCAGAAATCGCGCCAGAAATCAAGATAAAACTTGAAATACGCGCCTGTTTGATGTATATGTTCGACATACAAAGGGGCGAAAATGCAACTATTCGGCAAAAAGTATTACATAGACGGCAGCAAAGTATATTTATTTTTCGGCATACCTTTTCTGTTCAAGAAAAGAACGCCCGCGGCAATCCGCACATATATATTCGGAATCAGAACCAGCAAGCGCATGCTGGTCCCGGCGGCGGAAACGGGCCCCGATTGGCTGGACTGTATCGCCCGCAACAAAACACTGTTAATCTATGGCCCGGCAATTCCGGCGGACGCCGACATCGATTCCGACGCGGAAGCCGTGCGGCGCGGATTGGACGACGAAACACGCGAAAAATGGAACCGGATTATACGGCGTTTGAAAACATTGACCGAACTGGTGGCCGCCGGCAAAACCGACGCCGACTTTGCGGACTTTTTCGAAGCGTCCGAAATCAAAGACATCAAACGCAGATTGAAAGTCTTGTCCGAAATAAAAAGCCAAAACGGAATTTTCGAATACAATAATTACAAACAGCATTGGAATTATTTCGAACCCAGCATCTTCACGGACGAATATGAAATAGACCGGCTGGGGTCCGCTGCAAAAATCCGCGGCGATAAAAAATTGGCCGTATTCGACATCGGCGCGTGCAACGGCGATTCTTCGTTAATCCTTGCGCGGGCGTTTCCGAACAATCCGGTTTACGCCGTCGAATCGGTCGGACCGTTGTGCGATAAAATATCCGAAATCGCCGCGCTGAACGACGTGCGCAATATTATTCCGGTCAATCTGGCCATGTCGGACAAATCCGGCGGAACAATGAAATGCGAATACGGCGCGCACGCGTCCGAAACCCAAATCGATACTTTGGATAATTTCGTACGACAAAATAAAATCAAAGTCGGTTTGATTAAAACCGATATCGAAGGCGCCGAATGGGCGTTCCTGCACGGCGCTTTGGAAACGATACGGAAACAAAAACCAACGCTGATTATTTCCATATATCACAACTATAACGATTTGATGCGCATCAAACCGCTGATTGAATCTTTGAACTTGGGATACAAATTCGCAATTACCGATTCCAATTACGGCATGCACCCGATTCACGAAATAACTTTGAACGCGTGGGTGGAATAATGATGCGAAAATACTGGTTGTTCGGTCCCCGGCGTCGTCCCAAAGACCTGGCCCAAACATTGATTTCCAGGAATCAATTTTATTACAGCGCGCGCTGTAATAACGACGGCATCGCCGTCGTTGTAATTTGCAGTCCGGGCGGGGCGGGCGACAAGATTATGTTTCTGGCCTGGCTTTCCGAAATGCAAAAACAATTCGGACGCCACGTTAAATTCCATATAATGACAAATCACAAACCGGACATGAACCGGGCGTTGTTTAACGGCATTCCCGAAATCGCCGGGCTGTACAACATCGACGCAAACGAAATGCCGGATACCCGGTTCGACATGCTGATTGAATTATGGTCGTCCGCGACCGCGGTTCATTATGTCGGGGAAAGGGCGGCGGAACAGCCAAGAATAGCAAAATGGATTGACAGTGTTCGCGGATTCAAACCGATGACTTGCGGATTTAACATGTATTACCTGTCCATGCTGCGCGGGGAAAAACGGGTCCAATTGTATAACAGAACGGGCGGCGTAAATGTCAAACCAAATGCAATGCCGCGCCCGAAATTAATGCCCAAAGCATTGAAAATATTGAAACGTCTGGGCCTGGACAAACAAAAATTCATCACAATCGTCCGCGGCGCGGGAAAATGCGACGCAAATTCCGAAGCGGTCAAACTGTGGCCCATCGGGCATTACAAAAAATTCATCAAATTATTCCGGAAAGCATATCCGGAATAT
>WRJH01000053.1 GCA_009782315.1 Alphaproteobacteria bacterium | reverse complement strand
GTCATACCCTTCCCAGAAGGGTCGGAATTCGTTAGCGAGCGATAGCGAGATTAAGAATTCCGGGGTAGTCGACTACCCCGGAAACCTAGGGCAACAAGTTGCCAAGGTTTCCGGCCATTCTGAGAAGGGCATGACATCGCACGCATTCAAAATCATCACTGACGCGCAATCTTTGGACGAATTTCTGGCCGGGGTTTCGGACACGCTGGCCATCGACACCGAAACGACCGGCCTGGACCAGATGACGGCCCGCATTGTCGGCATATCGCTGGCCACAGCGCCGGACGCCGGCGTTTATATTCCGATAAGGCACATCGATAAAAATCCGAATGATTTATTCGGAGAAATTAAATCGGAAACCAGAAGTCAAAAGTCGGAAATATCCATTGATACCGTCAAGCAAAAACTGTGGCCGATATTAACGAACGATAATATTATAAAAGTCGGGCATAACATAAAATACGATTTGCATATTCTGGAAAACGAAGGCTGGGACACGTCCCGCATCGCGCCGATCGACGATACGATGACATTGTCGTATATCCTGCACGGCACCGCGCACGCGCACAGTCTGGACGAATTGGCGCATTTGTATTTGGCGCATGACACCATTAAATTCGATTCGCTGTTTCCGCCGAAAACAAAGGACGCGGATAAGAATTTCGCGTCGCTGGATATCGGCGCGGCGGGCGAATACGCCGCCGAAGACGCGTATATAACTTTTGCGCTTTATAAAATATTCCGGCCGAAAGTCGATGCGGATGAAACGCTGCGCAAGCTTTATGAGAATTGCGACCGGCCGCTGATACGCATTCTGCTTTCCATGGAACGCGCGGGCGTTTTGGTGGACCAGGCGCGCCTGGCCGGGCTTTCGACTATACTGCATAAAAAGTCGGACGAACTTGCGCGCGAAATATGGGCGCTGGCCGGAAAAGAATTTAACATCGCCAGTCCCCAGCAACTGGCGGTCGTTCTGTTCGACGAATTGCAAATCGCGATTCCCGGCAAAAACAGATCGACGGACGCGGGCGTGCTTTCCGAGATATCCGAAGCGCACGCGATAGTTCCGAAAATTTTGGAATGGCGTTCGTTAACGAAACTTTCGGGGACGTACGCGGACGCCCTTCCCCGGCAAATCGGCGCGGACGGACGGATTCATACAACGTATCACCAGGCCGGCACGAACACAGGCCGCCTGTCTTCGTCGGGGCCGAATTTGCAGAATATTCCGATTAAAACCGAACTGGGCGCGTCCATCAGAAAATGCTTTGTGGCGGCACCGGGCAAAGTTTTGATATCTTGCGACTATTCCCAGGTGCAGCTGCGCATGATGGCGGACGTCGCGGATGTCGCGGCGTTAAAGGAATCATTTGCGCGCGGCGACGACATTCACGAAATGACCGCGCGGAAAATTTTTAACATACCGGCGGACGCGCCCGTCGGAAAAGAACAACGATATGCGGCCAAGACCGTGAATTTTTCCATCATTTACGGCATATCTCCTTTCGGCCTTTCGGCGCAATTGGACATCCCGCAAAGCGCTGCAAAAAATCTGATAGATTCGTATATGGCGAATTTTCCGGCAATCGGCGAATATATGGAACGCACGAAACAGTTCGTGATGGCGCACGGTTTTGTCGCGACTCCGTGGGGCCGGCGTATAGAATTGCCGGACGTCAGAAACCCGCGCACCCGGGCGTACGCGCTGCGCGCGGCAATCAACGCGCCAATACAAGGGTTCGAAGCCGACCTGATGCGTTACGCTATGGACAAAGTTGCAAACGTCATTGCGAATCACAAACCGCAAATCCGGATGATTATGCAGGTGCATGACGAAATGGTGTTCGAATGCGATGCGGCGGCGGCGGAAGACTGGGCGCAAAAAATAAAATCAGAAATGGAAAACGCCGCGAAATTATCGGTGCCGCTGGTCGCGGATTATTCGATTGGAAATTCATGGGAATAAAAACAAAGGGACGGATATCCGTCCCTTTGGTTATCAATCGCGACATGCTATTGCTGCATGGACACGCCAGACATCACCCGGCGCGTTCGCGGACCGGATATTGCATACCCAGCCGGCGTACAAGCGCGCGGAATTAATCGAAGAAATGAAACGCAAACTGCACGTGGTGCAATTGTCCCGCGACGGCACCCTGCGCGCAGTTACGGAAGTGGTATAGTTGTAGGGGCGGATATATCCGCCCACATAGTATGAACACTCTCAAAATTAAAGGGCGCACATATGCGCCCTTACAAATTTCATAGCCCCTATTCCCGCCTACGCGGGAAAGCAAGAATATTACTCCTTCTCAATATTCCATGTTACCGAATGTATGGTTACAGGTTTTTCACCTTCTGTTTTTTCACCTTCTGTGTTTTCAATTGTAAATACTGACTCACCACAGCGAAAAACATTAGTAGTCATTTCTTGGCAATTATTGACCGTTAAAAATTGGGCAATCTGATTGGCAGGAATTTTAAAACTCCCGCGATCCATTGTATCGTTCTTACCCACAGCCGTGTTTGCAGCCGCTTGGATATTTGCATTTGCTCTTTGCGCCAATTGCGCATTCGCGGCGGTTATCATTGCCAACATGGCACCGGTTATCAATATAGTCTTTTTCATAGTTTTATCCTTTTTGTTTCTAATTTTGAATATTATTCTTCTTCTTCCAATATTATTATTTGTCCGGTTTCCGTCTTGTCGGTTATCTCAAACTGAATGGAAATTACTGTTCTACCACTACTACCACTATCATCCTGCAATGTACCCGGTCCTGTTGTTGGTTTTTGTATGGCAAACAACTGTGATATGGATCCATCGAAAACCATTGCATATTTGCCCGACCTGCCAACGGATTTGCATGCACTTCCCACACTACCGGATTTTGTAACTGCCGCCCGGGATCTTTCGCAAGATTCCAAAGATTGCCCCTTGCCCATTGCGGATATTTTTTGCAACGTAGAAGTTTCAGTCGCAGCATTCGCACCACAAACAGCAAACGCTGTCAGCATAGCACCTGTGATTAAAATGAATTTTTTCATAATTTTTCCTTTTGTTTAATTTTTTATAGATTTTTTAGTATGTAACATTCTATTTCTGAATTACACCGTCCACTTTCCATTCCTGAATTACACCGTCCACTTCTATGCATTCAAAGGTCCTGGCACCACCATCATAGGCTTCACGTGCCGCATCTCCACAGGGACCGGCTGGAAAATTAGGCGCATTGTTGCTAACAATTGGTTTTTGAACGACGGCAGCGGTTGGCTGTGCGGCCAGCGTCGTCGGCGTGCCCCTTTGCGCCAGTTGCGCGTTCGCGGCGGATATCACCGCCAGCATCGCGCCCGTAAGTATTAATGTTTTTTTCATAAGGTTCTCCTTTTGGGTTTATTGTAGGGGCGCGGCGACCGCGCCCGGGCGTGCGCGGCACGCCCCTACATTCACAAAATCATTAATCGTAAATTCCATGCGGGTATTATATCATAATTCGCAATCCGATAAAAATAAAAAAAGGGCGTATATATACGCCCCTACACAAATACGAATCACCAGCACGAACCACGAACATGTAAAAAATCCCCCCAATCGGGGGGATTTTTTTTATTTGCCCAGCGCCTGTATGATTTGTTCATACGGTACCGCGCCCGGGAAAGCCTTTTCTTCGATAATCAGGAACGGTGTGCCCTGTATCTGCAGCTTGCCCGCCAAATCGCGAACGTTTGCCGTTTCCTGTCTGACGGCGTCGCCGTTCATGTCGGATTCCAGCCTGGCCGTATCCAGCCCGACCTTTTTCGCGGCGGCCAGAACGCCTTTCTGCAGCGCGGCGGCCATGTCGTTCGGCTTTGCGTTGCTTGCGCCTTCCAGCCAGTCGTTGTTGTCCATCAGATGGTTGGTCAACGCGACGGCTTTTTCGTTGCTTTGCAGTTTCGCGGCAATCATCGCGCGCACGGCGGCATCGGAACGGACGCCGTGTATCGAGAAGCCTTTCACGACAACGCGCACATCGTCGCGGTCCGCGACAACGCGTTTCAGTTCTTCATGAACGCGATGGCAATACGGGCAAGTCGGAACGGTGAATACAAAAATCGTCTTTTTGGCATCCACATTTCCCATAATCGGCGCAAAGCGCGTCATATTGTCGCCTTCGGCTTTTAATATGCGGCGGATTTCCTTGGCGGACGAGCCTTTGTTGCCCTGGGCCTGCATGTTCTGGGCCATGTCTTGCAGAATCATCGGGTTCGAATCGACCAAGTAATACGTGGTGCCCAATCCCAAACGGTTAATGCCGACGACCAACAGAGCGATGGAAATCAGTTTTACAGATTTTTTGGTCCACAGAACGACCGGCGTCATCTCCTTTTTACCGGCTTTACGGAACATGAATCCGTCGCCGGCGAAGAGCGTAATCGCGAGAACCAAAACCAATATTGTCCAAATCATATGTTTCTCCTTTTTGTTGAA
>WRJH01000052.1 GCA_009782315.1 Alphaproteobacteria bacterium | reverse complement strand
CCGGCGTTGTTGCCGTTCTGGTCTATCAGTTGCACGGATTTCGCGGAAATCCGGCCATTTATGCGCGGACCCATGTCGCGGCGGTTGTCACGTTGATTGTTTAACGGTTTAATCGTCGGCTCCTTTTTTTATCAGTCGATAGTCGTTATTTTACCGATTCGTTCAGCATTTGCAAGGTTTTTTGCAAGGCGTCCCAGACCGATTTTTTCAAGTCCGGTTTTAACATCAGGTAATTCGGATGGAAAATCGGGACAACGGGCACGTCCGACAGCTGGAAAACCTCTCCATGCTGGGCGGGTAATTTGGCGCCGGCAATCTCTGCGGCCGCCAATGAACCCAGCGTCAGGATAATCTTTGGATTCGACAGTTCTATCGCGCGCACGACGTACGGTCTGCTTAAATCCATTTCTTCGCGGGACGGCGCGCGGCCGCCGGCCGGCCGCCAGAACACCAATGGAACAATCGTGACTAGATTACGGGAAAATCCCATGGCGGACAGCATCTTGTCCAGCAAATCGCCCGCCGTGCCGGACAGAATAAAACCCGCCGCATCATCGTCGCCGGACGGCGCGTCCGTGACAATCGTTATTTGCGATTCACGGGCGTAATGCGGCAAAATTGTTTTTGCAAACGATTTCAACGGATTGTTTGAATTTTCAACGGCCGCAAACAGTTCGTCCGCACCGGTCGCGGCGGCGGCGGCGGCGCGCGCGGATTCCAGCGCGTCGGAAATATTCACAGGCTTTGTCACCGGCGGCGCGACCGGTTGCCGCGGGGGTGCATCCTGCACGGGTTCCGACGCGACGTCCGGCTGTGCCGGCTGTGCGCGCGCCGCCGCAATCGGCGCCGATGTTTCGCAAAGTTCAAAGCGGACGCCCGCCAAAGCCAAATCTTGCAGCGAATAATTTCCCATGTCTGTTTTCAAATTCATTTTCTCTTGCTTTTTTAGTCAATGTCGGCTAATATATACGGTGAGCAACAAAAATACAAGGGAGTATTTTATGAAAACAACCAATTTTGCTATTATGTTGGCTGCGGCCGGCGCATTGGCCGCCTGCGGCGGATCCAGCAAAATCACCGAAGTCGACCCGGCGAAAAACCCGAAAGTCTTCTTTGCGTTCGATTCTTCTGCGATTTCCGAAGACGCCCGCACAAACCTGCTGGGCCAGTCTTTGTACATGAAGAACAACAAAGACACGAAAGTGCAAATCGCCGGTAACTGCGACGAACGCGGAACCGCCGAATACAACCTGGCGTTGGGCGCGCGTCGCGCCGAAGCGGCCAAGAGCGTCATGGTGAAAGACGGCGTTGAATCCAAACGCATATCCACCATTTCGTACGGCAAAGAACGCCCGGCCGTCAAAGGCACAGGCGAAGCGGTCTGGAAATGGAACCGCAACGCGACCACAACGGTCAAATAAAAAATCGGGCATTCGCCCGATTTTTTTTTAGAAATTAAACGGACCTATAAACCTTAAAAGGTCAATGGGAACGGGTCGAACATTTTGTATTCGCCGTTTTGAAACATATACCAGTTTTTTGTTCCGATGACCTTTATGCCGTCATTTATAAATATGCTGTTTTCTTCGGGAATCGCAACAATCCATTCGTTTTTGGAATATTCTTTCAAGAATTCCGTCGCAGCTTTTGTTTCCGCGGAATTGCCGTTCGTGTAATGCGGCGCCAAGGACGCCCCGTCTATCATATCGAATCCGGATAAATCCGATAATCCGACATCGTTCGTATCCATATATTTAACAATATCTATCGACCGGCCGAATATTACGGAACCCGCGCTGCCGCCGTATACGACGCCCCCGCGCGCCAAATAATTTTTAATTTTATCAAACGCCCCGGTTTCTTTCAGGATTTTCAATAATTTGTACGTATTTCCGCCGCCAATAAATATCCCGGCGTATTTCGACAAATCGGCCGCGGCCAATTCCGCGCCGGATTGGACCATATCTATGCCGGCTTTCCTGACCCCGGCCAATTCCCCGGTTACCCATTCAAGGCATCCCGCGTAATCGCCATCTCGCGCCAGTGGCACGTATAAAACCGGTTTTGAATTATCAATGATTTCGTCGAAAAGTTTGTTGGAAAGCGCCGTTTGTTCGCCGGACCCGCCGCCGCCAAGTATCAATTTCATTTTCATGCCTTTTGATTGGAAATGGCCCGGCCTTCGTCGCGCCTGTGGCGGACTTCGGCGGGCACTCAAATTTCTTAATCGGCTTTGCCGATAACGAAATTTGGTGGTGGACGCGAGAAGACTCGAACTTCCGACCCCCTCCATGTCAAGGAGATACTCTAACCAACTGAGCTACGCGTCCGTCCAGGGCGAAATTATAACAGACATTTTTTTCATTGCAATAAAAATCATAATTGCTAGAATTTTCCCATGAAAAACAAATACCTTATCACCAGCGCGCTGCCCTATGTGAACAATATTCCGCATATCGGCAATTTTGTCGGCAGCGTTCTGCCGGCCGATGTATATGCCAGATTTATGCGCGCACGGCATGGGGCGGAAAAAGTCTTGTTCGTATGCGGCGCAGACGCGCACGGCAGCCCTGTTGTAATCAGTGCAAAGAAAGAAGGCATCCCGGTAGAAGAACTGGCAAATAAATACCATTCGCTGCACGCCAAAGTTTTCCAGGAATTTGAAATATCGTTTGACGGCGGATATGGGACAACCCATTCGGAATTACAGACAAAACTGGTGCATGAATTGTTTTCTGCGCTGGACCGTAACGGATTCGTCGAAGAAAAAACCACTATGCAACCTTATTCTGTCGACGACGACATGTTTCTTGCGGACCGGCAAATAGAGGGGACGTGCCCAAAGTGCGGATATGAAAAGGCGCGCGGCGACCAGTGCGATAAGTGCAGCGAATTATTGGACCCGACCGATTTGATAAAACCATATGTCGCGGACACAGGCGGAAAAAATATTGAAATGCGTGAAACAAAAAACCTGTTTTATCGTATGGACCTGGTCAAGGATGATGTGAAGAAATGGGTTATGGATACCGCGGAAAAAAACAAGTGGTCCGCGTCCGCGTTCAATGCCACAAAAAAATATCTGGCCGAAGACGTTCCAAACCCATCCATCACGCGTGATTTGCCATGGGGGATTCCCGTGAACAAGCCGGGATATGAAAACAAAGTTTTTTATGTCTGGTTTGATGCGCCATGGGGGTACGTTTCGATTTCCCAAGCGGCAAAACCCGGCCGCGCCGAAGCCGACGGCGAAGGCGGGTGGGCCGACTGGTGGCACGGCGGCGACGATTGTCATTACACGCAATTCATGGGAAAAGACAATATAAAATTCCACGCGCTATTTTTTCCAGGCCAAGAAATCGCATGGGCGGATGGAAATTGGAAAAAAGTGGACCTGTTGAAGGGACTGAATTTCCTGAATTTCGAAGGCGCGAAGATTTCCAAATCCACCGGAAACGGAATATTCCTGGACCAAGCGATACTTGACGCGCCGGCGGACGCGTGGCGGTACGCCCTGATGGCCAGCGCGCCCGAAACCGACGACACAGATTTCACAATCCGGCGGTTCGCGGACATCGTGAACAAAGACCTGAACGGAATGCTGGGCAATTTTGTGTCGCGCGTTTGCAAACTGTGCGAAAAGAATTTCGGAAACAATGTGCCCGCGTTCAAGAAAGGATTCGAAACCCCTACCCGAAAAATGGACGGCCATCTGTCCGAATTGACCGCCGCGCTTGACGCCTGCGAATTCAGAAAGGCGGTCGAACGTTTACGTTCCATGTGGGCCGTCGCGAACGAATACATGACCGAACAGGCGCCCTGGACGCTGGTAAAGGATGGCGATATGGACGCCGCGGGCGCCGTTTTGAACGAATGCTTCCAGATGATTGATTTCTTTGCCCGCGTGTCCGCCCCTTTTATTCCAGGGGCCGCGGCAAAAATGCGGGATATTTTCGGAAACAGCCGCGACCTGTCGTGGCCGGTCAAATACGAATGGCGCATCCAGGATGGTAAACCGTTCGTCGTTCCGGAAAATCTGTTCGAACGTATAGACGAAGACAAAATCGCGGAAATGACCGCCAAATATGTCAAAAAATAATCATCGCCTTGTTCTGATGTCATGTTGCGCGCCATGTTCGGCCGGCGCCATTACGCAGCTGGAAAAGCAGGGTGCGGACTTTTGCGTTCTGTTCTATAATCCGAATATTGCGCCAGAGGCCGAATATCAAAAACGTTTGACCGAACAAATCCGTCTTTGCGAACAGTTGGGTGTGAAATATGTGGTGGGTGAATACGACCATGACGCCTGGCTGTCCTGTATCCGGGGACTGGAAAATGAACCCGAACGCGGGCGGCGGTGCGCATCCTGTTTCAAACACCGCATCGAATGGGGCGCAAAGTGGGCCAGGGCCAACGGGTATGATACGCTTGCGACGGTGTTCGGCGTGTCGAAACATAAAAGCCAGGCCCAGGTCGATGACGCGGCACAGGACCTGAATATCGAATATATACCGATAAATTGGGACGAGGGTCTGCGCCAAGAAATCATCAAAAAGGCCGGGTTTTATCGCCAAAACTATTGCGGCTGTGAA
>WRJH01000051.1 GCA_009782315.1 Alphaproteobacteria bacterium | reverse complement strand
AAAATATCTGTGTCGCTCGATGGTACTAATAGGAATGGGGCGTTTGGAGAATATGTTACGAATAATAACAGCGCGTCCCCGACTTGTGGTAAATGCACCAATCTACCGGCCGGGTGCTTGATCGGATGGTGGTATTCCAGCAATGGGACCAGCGCCCAGAATTGCGAAATAACCGTGCCTGTGAATTCTGTTCCTGATGGCTATATAGTTTTCATGAACGCTAATGTGGGTACGAGGTGCACCCCATGTCCTGAAGGTACACGTCCGAATGCCATCAAAAACGGTTGCGACGATATGGTGAAATGGACAAAAGACCAGATATATTACGGTCCGCGCGGCGGTACAACGCCGTTGTATGAACAATGTTGGCGGAAAACCGGCCCAGAGTTTGTAAGTTGCGTCCAGGCTGCGCAATAATAAATAAATGATATAAAAAAGTAGGGGCGCATACTTGCGCCCCAAAACTTTGAATGTGTTCATACTGTGCGGGCGTGCGCGGCACGCCCCTACAAAACCCGAAACATCGTAGGGGTGTGCCGCGCACGCCCAACCAAAGGGCGCGAATACGCGCCCCTACGAAACACCAGCACGAAACACCAACCACTAACGATTAATTTCTTTGCTTGCGATTTTTTCCAAATGATGTTAAGTTTGCTTTCGCCATGGCAAAAGAGATTATCCAAAATATAGACAATCAACAGCTGGCCGACGCAATGTCGGAACGGTATCTTTCGTACGCCGTGTCCGTTATCGTCGCGCGCGCGCTGCCCGACGTTCGCGACGGATTGAAACCCGTGCAACGCCGCATTTTGTACACCATGCTGCGCAACCGTTTGCTGCCCGGCACTATGTTCCGCAAATGCGCAAAAGTCGTCGGCGACGTTTTGGGTTCGTACCACCCGCATTCGGGTGACGCCGTGTACGACGCGATGGTAAGATTGGCCCAGGATTTTTCCGTGCGGTACCCGCTGGTCGACGGCCAGGGAAATTTCGGAAATATCGACGGCGATCCGGCCGCCGCCTTTCGTTACACCGAATCGAAAATGACGCCCGCCGCAATGATGATTATGGACGGGCTGGACGAAGATTCCGTCGACATGGTTCCGAATTTCGACGGCACCACGACGGAACCGACCGTCATGCCCGGCGCTTTTCCGAATCTGCTTGCCAACGGGTCCATGGGAATCGCGGTCGGAATGGCGACCAACATTCCGACGCATAACGTCGCCGAAGTTTGCGACGCATTGACCTTTATAATCGACAAACGTGACGCGACCACTTCGCAGATTATGAAAAAAATGGTCGGCCCGGATTTTCCGACCGGCGGAATTCTTATCGACGATTTCGAAACGATTGTAAAGAATTACGAAACAGGGCGGGGCGCTTTCCGCATCCGCGCCAAATGGGAAATCGAAGAACAATCGCACAGCCAGTATCAAATCGTCATAACCGAAATTCCGTACGGCCTGAACAAATCTACTCTGGTCGAACAAATAGCGTCATTGATAGACGCGAAAAAATTACCGCTGGCCGACGACATTATCGACGAATCGACGACCGACGTTCGTATTGTAATCACTCCGAAAACCCGCAATATCGAACCGGAAAAATTAATGGCGCACATGTTCGCCATGACCGGTCTTGAATCGAAGTTCAACATGAATTTCAATGTAATCGATTCGGGCGGCAGTCCGCGCGTCATGAAAATCGGCGAAGTGTTGAACGAATTCGTGGCTCACCAGAAAAAGGTTCTGGGCCGGCGCACCAATTGGCGGCTGTCCAACATCGCGCGGCGTTTGGAAATTCTGGGCGGGCTTTTGGTCGTCTACCTGAACCTGGACCGCGTTATTGAAATAATCCGCAACGAAGACGATGCAAAGGCCGTGCTGATGGCCGAATTCAATCTGACCGAATTACAGGTCGAAGCGATTCTGAACACCAAACTGCGCAGTTTGCGAAAACTGGAAGAAATGGAAATCAAAAAAGAAGATTCAAGCTTGCGCAAAGAACAAAAAGAATTAAAGGCGCTGATGGCGTCCGACGAACTGCAGAACGAACAGTTAAAGGCATGGTTCGCCGAAGTCAAACAGACGTACGACAAGAAATCCGCCGTCGGGCGCCGCCGCACCGTTTGGGCGGCCGCGTCGGCCGACGACGAAATCGTCGTCGACCCGGACGAATTTATTGAAAAAGAGCCGATGACCGTAATCCTTTCCGCCATGGGTTGGATACGCGCGGCAAAGGGGCATTTGGATTTGGATGCGCTGGACATGAAATTCAAAGAGGGCGACGAACTGCAATTCGCATTCCACGCGATGTCGAACGATAAAATCAACCTGTTCGCCAGCGGCGGCCGGATGTTTACTTTGGCGGCGAACGCATTGCCCAGCGCGCGCGGATTCGGTGAATCGGTTCGCATGATGTTGGACATTGCGGCGGACGAAAGTATTATAAACGCGTTCCCGCTGAACATATCCGGCAAATATCTTTTGGTCGGCCGGCATGGCGCGGGATTCATAATCGCGGGCGAAAACTGTCTGGCCCAGACCAAAAACGGCCGCCAGGTTATGAACGTCGATGTCAAAAATCCGGCTGTGCTGTGCGTGGAAATGGAACAGGATGCGGGCGAAATGTATTGCGCGATTGTCGGATCCAACGACAAGCTTCTTATTTTCCCGGCCAACGAAATCCCCGAAATGGCGCGTGGCAAAGGGGTTATATTGCAAAAATACAATGCTGAACGGACTTATGTCCTGGACGCAATGCTGTTTTCCAAAGAAACGGGATTCGGTTGGACCACCGGGCGCGGCACCACGAAACTGGACGATTGGACGCCATGGTTGTCCAAACGCGCGTCCCAGGGCCATACTGTTCCGGTTGGGTTTCCCCGGAACGGCAAATTCGGAAAGTAAATCAATTGTAATGGCAGCTTTCCCACATATTGTCAGTCCGGCGAAGGCCGGGCCAGGGTCTATAAAACCGCCGCGCATCGCGTGGCATTTATATTGCGTCGCTTTGCGACGGTTTGTTGTTGCCCCACTCCGGCCTGCGCCGGAGTGACACAGAATGTCGAAAAAGTTGTCGAAAAATACTTTTTATTAATAATTTGACATTTTTCCTTTGTTTTGGTATAATTCTCTTATATTGAATAAAGAGGGGCGAAAATGGCCGAATTTAATTTCAGAAACCTGGTCAACTGGGGAAAAATGGCCGTACTTACCGCAACCGTGGTCGGCGCGGTTGTTGTCTGTTCGCTTTTTTCCGCATGCGATAAAAAGCCCACCGAACCGGAAAGACCGCCGGTTGTAAGCGATACTTTGCGGTATGACATATCCTCTGTCAAAGACCTTTACCAACAGCGGCCCGATATAGCGGCGGCGCTGGCCAAAGATAATACTTTCGTCGTCGTCGACGTCGCGTCGCTGCGTATGACGTCGCCCGGGTTGGATTCGCTGATGACGGGTACCAGCGGCCTGATTGGTCGCGACAACATTGAATGGAATTGGACCGATATTTTGGCCGCCGCCCAGGGCGTGCTGCTGCGCTATGAAAACCAATGGCTGAAATTACAGGAACCGCCGCTGGCCGCGAATCCTGAAAAATGGACGGTTACGGAATCCGATTTGCCAAAATTCCAGGCCAAAGGATACGGTAATGCGGTGGAACTTGCCCCGGCGGTGACGGATACTTTGCGTTACGACATTGATTCCGTGGACGGTTTCCTGGGGCTATTGTCCGAGATAAGCGAAGCGGCCGCCGGCGGCAATAATTTCGTAATAATCAATTTTGAATCTTTGGGAATTTCTGGAGCCCAGTCCCGGCAATCCGGCGGAGTGCGCGGCGCGTTAGCCGCGGGCGTGAATGCGATAAAGAACGCCCGCGGGCGCAGCTTTTCGGAAAACGTCAAAGCCGCCCATGGCGCGGTGAAAAATCGCGGTCGGACGAAAACTGGCGGCGAAAGCCAGCTGGACGCGCTGGCCGACGGCGTCGACGAATTGCGCGCAAAGCCGAACGTGAAATTAAACTGGGCGAACATATATCCGACGGAACGCGGGATGCTGATCAGTCATGACGGGCATTGGGTCCGTCTGGACATGCCGGCGCTGTTGGCGAACCCCTATCCGTGGTCCGCAAACGCCGCAGACTTGGAGCTGTTCCAGGCGGCGGGCCAGGGCGCCGCCATAGAGCTGGTCGCGGAAACGATTACGTTCGACATAAATTCCGCGGCCGCATTTTTGAACCAGCTGGACGCGATGAACGATGCGGCGAACCAACAGAACGCGTCCGTTGTCATTAACGTTTCTTCCATAGGCGTCGCCGCGAATCAATTGACGCCGCTGACCGCCGGCGTCGATGGCATAAGGAACCGGCCGAATGTGAATCTGACATGGGCCGATATTTATCCGACGGTGCGCGGAATATTGTTCAGTTACGAAGGAAATTGGATTCTGTTGCAGAATCCGCCGCTGCGCGCGAACCCGCATAAATGGGAGGTTACGGAACAAGACCTGGCGCTGTTTCAAAACGCGGGATACGGCAATGCGGTCGAAGTGGCCGACCCGGAAATTATAATCGTTCCGTTTAATATATCTTCGGCCCAGGATTTCTTGAA
>WRJH01000050.1 GCA_009782315.1 Alphaproteobacteria bacterium | reverse complement strand
CTTTTGGCGGGGAAAGTGCTCTAATTCGATTACAATAAAACGAAACGAAAGGAAGAAAAATGGCAGGAAGCGTGAACAAAGTATGTCTGTTGGGCAATCTGGGCCAAGACCCGGCCGTGCGCAGCGGACCGAACGGAAAAATCGTGAATTTTTCGCTGGCTACATCCGAAAGCTGGAAAGATAAAAACACCGGCGAACGCCGCGAACAGACCGAATGGCACCGCGTCGTAATATTCAATCCGAATCTGGCCGATGTCGCGGAACGGTTCTTGCAAAAAGGTTCCAAAGTTTATATCGAAGGCACATTGCGCACGCGCAAATGGCAAAACCAACAGGGTCAGGATGTCTGGACGACCGAAGTGGTGCTGTCGAACATGGGCCCCCAGATGATATTGCTGGGCGGAACGAAAGCCGGCGGCGAAAGCGGCGGCGGATTCCCGGGCGGAGAGCCAAGCGCCCCGGCGGCCCCGCGCGAAGAAATCTCTGTCGAACAAATCGGCGACGATATACCGTTTTAATAAAAATCCCGGCATTGCCGGGATTTTTGTAGGGGCGCATATTTGCGCCCTTTGATTATTGGGCGCAAATATGCGCCCCTACACTTATGGTGATTCAGGCTCTATCTCTTCTTCCGGCGCGTTCAGGTCGATTTCTTTCGGCACGCCCAAAATATCTTCTATTTTTTCCGACGCGGAATCCACGTCGATTTTATGCAGAATCGCGAATTCCTGGGCCATGCGTTCCAACGCGCGCATGTACAGCTGGCGGCCGGAAAAAGTCATCGTGTCGGCGCTGGACCGGCGCTGCAGGTCGCGGACCACTTCGGCCAGTTTCATCGGGTCGCCGGAATTTATGTTTTCTTCGTACACCGCGGCGCGGCGCGCCCAGACCATTCGTTTGGCGCCGGCGGCGCGTTTTGCGGATGAAATCGCTTCGTCCATTTTCTTAGGACTGACCAGCGGGCGCAGCCCGGATATTTCCGCGCGGTCCAACGGCACGCGCAGCGTCATGTTGCTTTGTTCGAAATTTATGACAATCATCTGGATTTTCTGGCCGGCGACATTGTGTTCTTCGACGCGGGCGACCTTTCCGACACCCTGGGTCGGATATACGACAAATTGTCCGTTTTTGAATTCAAGCTTTTTGCTGGGCACGACAAACACCTTTCGATTCGTCTCTCTCTATAAAGGACATTATATCATAAAAAAAAGCCAATATCAAAAAAATGACCGAATAAAAAATCAAATTAATTTTGTTCGTTAGGCCGGCTTGCGGGTAGTGGACGACCCGACGTGTATTGGACATACACGAGGGTTGCCCACTATCCGCAATGCGGTTTCGGACGGGAAATCAATTCCCCAAGCCGGCCGGGGTAAACCGACCCACATTATTAACCAGTTCCTGGAACGCGTTCAGTTCGATTTCTGCCGGTACCGGCGTCGCGCCGGCGGCGATTTTCACTTTCGGCAAATCGGCGTCATGCAGGATTTTCGTGTTTTTGATGTTTTTACCGTCATGCCAGACCAGCATGACGGTCCGTTCGTCCCATGACAACGGTAACGGCCCGTGGTAATTTTCCGTCGCGCCGTAATATATCCAGACCGTATCGCCGTGGACCGTGCGGGCCTGGGGGCTGCCGAATTTTTCTTCCAGCGCTGCGACGGTCTTTATCCCGGCCAATTCGGTTTCCATGTCGGCCGGAAAAATATATCCGCGCGGCTTGCTTTGAAAAGTGCAAGCGCAAAGTGCAAGGCATAAGGCATAAGGCATAAGGCATAAAAGTTTTTTCATGCCTGTATTGTATACATTATTTTTAACGATGACAACCGAATTTATTTTTGTTTGCCCGGCGCAAAACCAACTTTTATCGACGGCGGTATCGGCAGGGTTTCCGTCTGGGGCCGCCACATATGCAGGCAATATTTATCATTGTTCACATAATCCGATTCCGCGGGATGGTATTGAATCACCGTCTCGGTTTTGTCGAAAAACAAATCTTTTATAAAGCACATTTCTTCCCACGTCGGACAGCGTTCCACATCTTTCAGCGAAACGGACACATGGTCCCATCCGGCTTCGTTCGTCGCAAACACACGCATAATCACAGAATTGTCCTGTGGCATAGGAATATAAAAATATCCGTTATACAAATCGCTTTTCGGTTCTGCGAAACCCAAAAGTTTATGCATTAAACCGATCCGTTGTTCTGCGGCTTTGCATCTGTATTTATTTACAAAAGTATTGTTCTTTTTCATATCTGGCCCTTTGTTTTTTATTGGGCATATAATAATACCAAAATATGAATTGTCAAGTATAATCCCTTTTCCTATAAAACAAAATCCCCCGATTTCGGGGGATTTTTATAACATACAACCATTGGGTTTTACATTGCGGACGGGGTTGTTACATCAAACGCCTCTTCGTCATGCGGCGGGGGTGGCGGAGGGGGCGGTGGCGGCGGAGGAGGAAGGTTCGTAAATCTCCAAGTCATCTGCGCCCTGGCCTTTTCAAAATCTTGGTTGCTGCAGTGGATTTCAATAAATTGGGCCTGATCAAGAAAAGGGACTATATGGGTGTTAATCGCCCGAAGACAGTGGTTTATGGTCGGAAATAATAATGGTGGCTGGGCCGTCAATGGATTAAAGTTAGCGGGCGGCGGCGGAATAACGGTACCATCGCCATCCGGATGCCAGCGCAGTTCCGTCTTGCCGGACCTGTGCGTGGTGACACACCATGCGCTATTAAAAGACATTTCGTTCATAAAGGGAACTATATAGTCGTTCATTGCGTTTCTGCAATGAACTATCGACGGGAATTCCAACGGGGATGTATTCACCCATGGCTTGAAATTGGCCACGGGCGGCGGATTAGTAATTCCAATGGCTCCGCCATCCGGGAACCATCGTAATTCTGTTCTGGTATTATTGCTTTTCCGGGATTGTCTGACACATTCAACCTCGTCAAACTGCGTTTGTCCAAGATAAGGGGCCAGATGGGTCGCCACAGCCTGGAAACATGCCAGCGGTGTCGGAAATACCAGCGGGGCTTGGTTTGTCCATGGCTTGAAAGTGGGCGGCGACGGCGGGGTTGGAAGGGTGCCTGTGGCATTGACATTGGGCAGCACTTCAAAGGACATTACACTTATTCTTGCCCCGGGGACTGCGTCCGTATAGTTTGCAAGCGGACGAAATCTGCATGCCAAACCGCCAATATCTTTATTGTTATGTTTAGGATTATTTACGGTTATCGCGCTTATCCGCTGCATACATTCATGCATCGTATTGAATGTTTCAAAGTCGATAATCGTATTATTAGCGAAAGCGGCCCCGGTATGCACGGCGAAAAGCGACATTATTGCGATTGAAATAAATTTTCTCATACTTGTTCTCTTTTGGCTATTAATTCCATCCGCCCATATCCGACCACATCAGGGCGGTACGATTCTCTGGCCCTATTACCGGGGGATTGGTGGCAGAATGGGATGGCCCACTGCAATACAATTGCTTTACCCTTACCTGGTCTACCATCAATTCTATATTAAGTTGGTTTGCCAGATAGGTTATGCATTCGTTCATGTTGGCAAATTCCATAAGTTTCCAAGGATAAGAACTGGGCACAGAGTTCGTGTTCACGACCGGCGGCTGATCGCCGGACGCAGGTTGAGATGGAAGATACAATTGTGCGTTGTTTCTTTGCGCCAGCTGGGCGTTCGCGCTGAACACGTAAAATGCCGCCAATATCGTACCAATGGTTAAAATAAATTTTTTCATGTTCGCTCTCCTCTTTATGAGCCGGCCCAGGGAGTATTGCTCCACCTCGCCTGCGCGCCGGCACCGGACGGGCCGGACGGGCATGTGCCCCCGCCACATTTGACACATTTAAAGCTGAGCAACGACCGCTGGCCCAGAAATGATTCCGCGTTGGCGCCCAGCCATATCACGCATTCGTTCATAGTATTGAATTCCGCCAAAACACCGTCCGGTAGAGTACCGGACGTATTGATAGGAGTCGGGGTCTGGCCTTCATCACCGGTCGGATTTTCGATAACAGAAGTTACAGAAAGTGTGGCCCGACTTTCATTATTTGCCCTAAACCCAGATAATACCGGCGCAGGGGATAACGCGCCAATCTTGCCCCCTGTCCCCGATCTTGCAACCACCTGTGTTCCCGGCGCTTTTTGGACCACAGGTTGCCTGCCCGATGCAGACCGCGCCGCTGCGGGCACAGCCGTCCTTTGGACCAGCTGGGCGTTCGCGGCGGTTATAATCAAAAGCATCGCAAAAGATATTAAAACAAGTTTTTTCATCTTTTTTCCTTTCTTGTTTTAGTAGGGGCGCGTGGAAACGCGCCCGGGCGTGCGCGGCACGCCCCTACAAATACAAAATTATCAATCACAAATTCCATGACAGTATTATATCATAAATCAGAGCCCGGTGAAAATAAAAAAAAGGGCGAATAATATTCGCCCCTACATTCAACCCTGATTCGACTTTGGCGTTTTGCGAAGTATCGCAAACGACGCGATATGCTTTTTCAATTCGCGGCGGTATTCGTTGTCGGATTCCGCCCTTTCGACCAGGCGCGCAAACCGTGTCGGATTCATTGCATTCGCCGTATTAAACCGGCCTTCGGTTTTCAAGAATTCCCCGAATTGTTCCGCGGACGCCCCCGCGCTGTCCATGGTCAGCGGATTTTCCCCCTGCTCTATCAACATCGGATTAAACCGGTACAGCGGCCACGCGCCGGAATCGACCAGCGCCTTAACCGTAGTCTGGCGGACGTCCTGTTCCCTCATTTGCCCGCGCCTGCAGTCCCCCACATCAAGGGCATTTTTTAGGGTTATTTCAGAATAAACCAACCCCATTTTATATCTCCCCACATCAGTATAGCCCGATATTTACGTTCGGACAATACTGTATAATGCACCGGAATGGATGACGCTTCATTTTTTGTGACAGATGCCATTGAATTCCTGGTGGAATTTTTTAGAGGATCATGATATAATC
>WRJH01000049.1 GCA_009782315.1 Alphaproteobacteria bacterium | reverse complement strand
TGTGATGGCCGTCCGCCAAACCGGGTTCGCAATGCTGTCTTCGCACAACGTCCAGGCGGCGCATGATATGGCGGCTATCGCGCATGCGGCGACATTGCGGTCGCGCGTGCCTTTCCTGCATTTTTTTGACGGATTCCGGACCAGTCACGAAGAATCGCGCCTGTCGCGCCTGTCCGACGAAGATTTGCGCCAACTGGTTCCGAACGAATTGATACTTTCAAACCGCGCGCGCGGGATGACTCCGGACGCGCCGACCATTCGCGGCACCGCGCAGAATCCGGACGTGTTTTTCCAGGGACGCGAAGCGGCGAACAAACTGTACGACGCGGTGCCTGAAATTGTCGAAAGCGTTATGAATGATTTCGCGAAAATCACCGGACGCAAATACGGCCTGGTCGATTATATCGGCGATCCGAATGCGGAAAATGTTATTGTCGCGATGGGCAGCGGATGCGAAACAGTGGCGGAAACTTTGTCGCAACTGCCCGCCGGCACGGGAATGATTGTCGTTCATTTATACCGGCCGTTTCCGACGGACGCTTTTTTGGCGGCGTTGCCAAAGACAACAAGACAAATAGCGGTTCTGGACCGCACCAAAGAGCCGGGCGCCATCGGCGAACCATTATATATGGATGTGGCGACCGCGATTTCCCAGATAAAGGAGCAATAAATGTTCAAAGTGATGATAAATCACAAAGTATGCGATATGTCGCCGTCTTGCGGCGGTATTGATGTTTGCCCGACCGGCGCGTTTTTCTGGGACGAAGAAAACGAAAAAATCGGATACGACGAATCCAAATGCATCGGATGCGGCGCATGCGCGAAAGAATGCCCGGTGGCCCAGGCTATACGCCTGGCCAGGACAGAGGTAGAGGCGGAACAGATACAGGCGGAATACGACGCCGACCCGCGCCGCGCCGAAGACCTGTTCATCGACAGATACGGCGGCGATATAGTTTTGACCAAAGCGACCCCGTCGGAAAAAGTCATGGACCTGGTGCGCGAAACGCCCGGTCTGGTCGTCATGGAATTGAACAACTATGATTTAATCCGCTGTCTTTTGATGTCGATTCCGATGAAAGAATTGTTCGCCGGGCGCCAGTGGACGCATGTCAAAGTCATCGACCCGGGCACAGAATTATTGGCGGAACTGGGCAATCCCGAAATCACCGCTTTGGCGTTTTTCCGGGACGGAAAACAAATCGGAATAATCGAAGGCTATTTTGAAAACGTCGAATCGGAACGCGGCGTATTGGAAAGCAAAATCAGAAAAATTCTGGATAAATAAAAATGATGTACACGGTGGCCCAGGTCATGATTTTCGTGCTTTCGCCGGCGGCGGTCTATCTGTTGGCGCGCAATGATAAATACAGCAAGTATGGCGTGATAATCGGCCTTGCGGCGCAACCGTTCTGGTTTTATTCCGCGATTACGGATATGGCGTGGGGCATAGTCTTGTCCAATCTGGTATTCACGTACACATACGCGATCAGCACCTATAATTTCTGGTTCAGGAAAGATAAGAAATGAAAGATAAAATAAAAATTTTTGGGGGTCGGTACGGACTGGGTTCCAAAGAATTCAAGCCGCGCGATGTAAAGGCCATCGTTGAAAACATGATGCGCGGAACGTTGCGCCATAATTTCACCGTCGGCATTACGGACGACGTTACGGGCCTGTCGCTGGCGACCGATTCGGCTTTTCGCATCGAACCCGGCACGGGCAATCCGCGCGCCGCGCTGTTATATGGTATCGGTTCCGACGGAACCGTCGGCGCGGTGAAAAACATTGTCAAAATCGTCGGCGACAATTCCGATTTGTATCCGCAAAGCTATGCCGTTTACGATTCGAAAAAATCCGGCGGGCTTACCGCGTCGCATCTGCGCTTTTGGGACAAACCGATACAGGCGCAGTATCTGGTCGAATCGGCGGACTTTATTTCGGTATCCAATTTCATGATTGCGCAAAGGTTTGATGTTTTCGGCGCGCTGTCGCCCGGTGGCACTGTGATGATTAATACGCATCTTGCGCCGGACGTCGCTTTCGCAAATCTGCCGAAAGAGGTCCAGGAACACTTGATTCGAAATCGGGCGAAAGTATATTTTCTGGACGCAGGGGCCGCCGCGCATGAATTGGGGTTGGGCAACCGAATCAATACTTTCATCATGTTGAACTTTTTCAATTTGACCAAAATTATCGACCCGAAAATTGCCGCGCGCGACGCCAAATCTGCGATTGAAAAAACATATAAAAAGAAAGGCGGCGACGTTGTCGCGGCCAACTGGGCGGCGGTGGACCGCGCCCATGAATTTTTAACCGAATACAAATTGCCGGGCGCGCCGTCCGGGTTCGCGCCCGATTGGACGCCCGCGATGACGGCGGACGCGCCTGCGGCGATTGCCGGAACATTGGGCGAAATTGCGGCAATGCGCGGAAACGATTTGCCCGTGTCGGCGTTCAAAAATTTCGGCGAATTTCCGGTCGGCACATCCAAATATGAAAAGCGCAATATCGCGGACCGCGTTGCGGCCGTCGATTTGAACGCGTGCATACAATGCGGAAAATGTTCCATGCTGTGCCCGCATGCGGCGATACGCATGAACGCGCTGTCCAAAAAACAGGCAAGCCTGTCCGGCATAAATTTCGTTCCGATGAAGACGCCGGAATTGGGCAACGATTTGGCTTTTAATCTTTCCATTTCCGCCGCCGATTGCACCGGTTGCCAGGTATGCGTGAAAAACTGTCCGGTAAAGGCTTTGAAAATGATTCCGGCACAGGGTGCGGACCAGACGGCGTTCGATGCCGCCGCAAAATTGCCGCCCATGCCGCGCGATAAATTGAATCTGAATATTCCAAAGCATATCGAACTGTGCGAACACTTGTTCGAATTCCCGGGCGCGTGCGCGGGTTGCGGCGAAACGCCGTATATCAAACTTGTCACGCAATTATTCGGCGACCGGATGATTGTCGCGAACGCGACGGGCTGTTCGTCCATATACGGCGGAAACCTGCCGACAACGCCGTACACTGTGAATGCGGCGGGTCGCGGCCCCGCGTGGTCGAATTCTTTGTTCGAAGACAATGCGGAATACGGGCTGGGCATGCGTCTGGCGCTGAACCAGAAACAGCATGCGTTGAAAAATCTTTTGTTCGAATTGCAAAACACAGAAGGCTTATTGAAAGATACAGACATAGAAAAGTTATTTGAAGAAAAAGATATTGAAAAACAACGCTTGAACGTCGAAAAAATCAAATCAGAAATCAGAAATCAGAAATCAGAAATCGCCGCGAATGCGGCATCATTGGTTGACGCGTTGGTGGATAAATCCTTGTGGATTATCGGCGGCGACGGATGGGCTTATGACATCGGATTCGGCGGGCTGGACCATATATTGCACAGCGGCCAGAACGTGAATATTCTGGTATTGGATACAGAGGGATATTCGAACACCGGCGGCCAGCAGTCAAAGGCGACGCCGTTCGGCGCGTCTATGAAATTCAGCGTGGGCGGCAAGGACAGCCAGAAAAAAGATTTGGGATTAATCGCAATGATGACGGGCTGTTACGTCGCGCAAATCGCGATGGGCTCAAACTATCAGCAAACGCTCAACGCGCTGCTCGAAGCGGAAAGCTACGACGGGCCGTCGCTGGTCATTGCGTACGCGCCGTGCATTAACCATGGCCTGAGAATCGGAATGGGCAGGTCGATAGAGCAGATGAAGAACGCGGTCGACGCCGGTTACTGGCATACGTTCCGCTTCGACCCGCGCAATGCGGACGAAGGCAAGAACCCGCTCACGATCGACAGCAAGGCGCCAACTGCAGGCTATAATGACTTTATTATGGGTGAAGTCCGCTACAGCTCGCTGGCTTTAGCATTCCCCGATAGGGCAAAAGAGCTCTTCGCAGCAGCAGAAAAAGAAGCGGCGGAGAAATACGAAATGCTCATCAAGCAGCAGCAAATGTATGAGAAGTAGTTGAGAGTGAGCTAGTGGCTAGTGGCTAGTGGTTAGGAGCTTCTAATTGTGAATTGTGAATTGTGAATTGTGAATTCTCCACCTGCCACTGGAAACGGACTATAACAACACAATGGATCTAAGAATTTTCGGCGCTCCCGGAAGGTATATTCAGGGTGCAGGGGCTATCGCGGAGCTGGGCGGTTTTGTCAAACCGCTCGGCTCGCGTGTGTTCGTCACAGGCGGGCGCACCGGCTTGTCCGAAACGCGCACAGCGTTAGCGGAAAGCTTCAAAAGCCATGGTATTTGGTATGTCGAGGAGAGCTTTGGCGGCGAGACGAGTGACAGCGAGATAGAGCGCATCGCCGACGCCGCAAAAGCTTCGGGATGCGACGTCATACTGGCTGCAGGCGGCGGCAAGGCAATAGATACAGTAAAAGCGGCTGCAGAGGAGCTTGGCGTTCCGGCGGTCATTGTGCCGACAATAGCCTCAAACGACGCACCGTGCAGCGCTCTCGCTGTGATCTACAATAATGACGGAACGTTTTCCCGGCTTAAGCCGCTTAAGAAAAGCCCTGCAATTGTAGTCGCTGACACGGAAATCATAGTGCGCTCGCCTGTCAGGCAGCTTGTGTCGGGGATGGGGGATGCGCTTGCGACATGGTACGAGGCGGACGCCTGTCATAAATCAGGTGCGGTAAACATTTTCGGCGGTCATGTTTCTATTGCGGCTCTTGGACTTGCGAAACTATGCCTCGACACGCTGCTTGAACACGGCAGGAATGCCGTACGCAGTTGCAAAGACAGAGTTATCACGCCTGAGTTCGAGAAAATAGTGGAGGCGAATATCCTGCTGAGCGGACTCGGATTCGAGAGCGGGGGAGTGGCAGTGGCTCATGCGCTGTCGGAGTCGCTCACACTGATACCGTCAGTGCATGACCGCACACATGGAGAAGCAGTGGCGTTCGGCACTCTTGTACACATGATCCTTGCAGGGCGACCGGAAGCAGAGCTAAACGATATCAAGCAGTTCTGCGTAGACGTGGGGCTGCCCGCAACGCCCGCGCAGCTAGGCTGCACA
>WRJH01000048.1 GCA_009782315.1 Alphaproteobacteria bacterium | reverse complement strand
TACACTTTTGCCCCCCCCCGGGGGGGGGGAGAAAAAAAAAAAAAGTTGTTTGGGGGGGGGGGCCAATAAACATATATCTGTCCCCCCACCGACGGCTTTGCCGTCGACTCCCCCCAAAGGGGGAGTAATTAAGTTATTCCACTCTCTCCACCGCTTCGGCGTCTTCGGGTTTCAAAAAGAATTCCGCCAGCATCATCAGGCCCGTCACGGGCGAAAACAATATCTTGCCAAAAGTCTTCCACGCACCGGGCTTTATGCCCAGATGGTCGAACGCGCCCGGTTGGCCCGTAAAGTGCTTTTGATACGCTTTAGAAATATTCTTTGTCTGCATCAGAACAAACACGTCGTACGTGTTGAACGGCACGTCCAAAAACACGCCCTTGCCAAACTGGGCGCCCAGGCGCAGGTATCCCTTTACCAGCGGCGTCATCTGTTTCATCGCCAAATCTTCGTCCACGAAATCTTTCGGCAGGATATTCATTTTCGTATGTTTCGGATTCGCGCCCGCGGGCAGCTTGTCCATTTCGACCGTCGTGCGCAGCGACATCGGCGGCAGATGATTGTAATACAGATATGAAATAGCCTGGGCCGCTTCGGCCGGTCTTGTTCCGACCCACGACGCCACGCCGAATATCAAAACGATTTTGTTTTTCAAAATATAGTCGGCAAGCCCCATCCAAAGCATGCGCATGGCCAAAGAATCGCGGTATTCCGGATCGACGCACGCGCGCGACATTTCGGCAATGTTGCCTTTGACGCGTTTCAGCTTTTTAATGTCGTATTCCGTTTCCGTATAAAACCCGCCAAGTTTTTCAGCCGATCCGCGGTCGATTATGCGGTATGTCGCGACGACCTTTCCATTATGGAACACGGCCATATATTCGGCAAACCGGTCGTATGAATCGTATTCTTCGCCCAGCAGCTGTTGTTCTTCGGTGGCGGATGCGCCCTCTTCCTCTACAAACACCTTATAGCGCAGCTGGCGAACCATCGCGCGCTCTTCCTTGGTTCTGGTTAATCGGACTTCATAGTCGCGAACTTTGATGGTCATTGTAAAAACCTTCGGTTTTTGGCACTAGGCACTGGGCGCTAGGCATTGATTGAATATAGGAAATATAGCAAACAAAATATGAACGCGCAACAAAATACTGGCGCCCGGAGACTATTTCAACCGATCCGAAAGCATCGCGACCGTAACGGCATACGCATTGGAATTATTCCATTTCTTTATGCGGTAAAAATTATCATAAGCCAGATATCCGACATTGTTGTTGTCGCGTTCGTCGCACACCATTCCGGCGGATTTAGAGGCGACAGGCAATGCGCCGCCATCCGAATTCCGAACGCCCATGGCCGCCCATGCGGAAAGCGGCTTTTTCGTTTTCGCGTCGCACAGCGACATGTCGAATCCGGCGGGCAATGAAACTTTGCGGACGATTCTTTCATCTTTGTTCCAGCCCAGCCGGTGCAGAAAATATCCGGCGGAAAACATCGCGTCGGAAACCCTGTTTATAACGTCTATGCGGCCGTCGGCGTTCGCCGATTTGCCGTATTGGGCAAGCGTCGTCGGAATAAACTGGAAATGGCCCATGGCCCCCGCCCATGAACCGCGCAGCGAATCTATGGCCAATTTGTTTTTGTCCGCATGCTTCATCAAAGCGAACAGCTGGGCTGTAAAAAATTCCGCGCGACGGCCTTCGTATATCAGCGAAAGAAAGGCGTCGGAAATCCTGTGCGTCGATTTGAAAGTCCCGTAATTGGATTCAAGGCCCCAAAACGCCAGTATCACATGCGGCGGCACGCCGTATTTCTGGTCGACGCGGCGAAGCAGCGTCGGATACTTTTTCTTCATATCGCGGCCCTTTGCCACGCGGGTCCCGTCTATCATGCGGGAAATATATTCATTCAGAGTGTATTTGAATTCCGCCTGGTTGCGGTCGCGGCCGATTACGTCCGGTTTGAACGACGCCTCTTGTATTACTTCGTCTATGATATGCGGCGATATGCGTTCGGCGATGGCGCGGTCCTGAATCCTTTGCAACATTGAATTCCAGCGGTTATAGTCGAATTCATTTTCCGCGAACGCGGAAAATGAACAGAGCATAGATAATAGAGCATAGATAATAGATATTTTTTTCATGGACGCCCATTATAACCGATTGTCCGGTAATGTCAAACGCGGGCACAGCCCGCGTTTTATCTATGCTCTATTATCTTTGCTCTATGCTCTAAAATGCGTATTTCAATCCCAGATGCAGGCCGAACGACTGCCATTTCGCGTATTTCAAAGAATCGTTTATCGAAATAGTCTGGGGCAGTACTTCGACGATAACCGGCGTGCAAACCTCGTTTCCGGACGAGCCGATTACGCAATTCATCATCGGGGCGCCGAAATCGTCGTATTCGAATCCAAGATATCCGGCGATGTAAAGTTCACCCGGAATCTGTCCGACGTAAAAGAAATTCGTGTCGGCGCGCAGCGCCAGCTGCATACGTTCGGACACCTGGTACGTGTATTCCATTTCCGCCTGGTAAGTATATGCGCCGTTGGAACCGGAATCGATAAAGCTGGGGTTCTGCTGCCAGTCTGACCGGTTCGGCCAGATGCCTTCGGAATAATAATTCGGCATGCCCAGCTGGAAATAAAAGCGCAGCTTGTCCGCAAACGTCATCTGCTTCTCGATTTCAAGACCAACGAACAATCCGGACCATGTAGTGTTGTATATATGCGTCGTGCCGGCGACCACTATCGGGCCGTCGCCGCCGATAATGACGCATTGGCCGGGTCCCACGCCCCACGGCAGGGTTCCCCACAGATTGCTGTATTCTATGGTCTGCAGCGTGCCGTCGGTATTGACGTACAAAACACCGCCGATGCTTTGCGCGACAAGAATGTCTTCGGGCGACATGCAGACCTGGTACCAATCGGAATTAATCGGCGAACCCGGCGCGACCGCAAAGAATTCGCCCGACGCATCGCCGAATACATAATCGCCTTCTTGGGTAAGCAGCGGCAGATATATCCCCGGATTCGGATAAATATGGTCGTTCATCTGCAGATTATGTTTGAATATTTCGTAACCGAAACTGGGCGAAAACTGCCAGCCCGACCAATTCCACGCGTTCTTTGCGCCAAACCCCAGGCGCAGATAATCCGTGCCGCCGGACAGCCCCCCCATGGAAATCGTGAATATCCCGTAATTCGGATACGACCAGTCGTACGGTTCCAAGTCATAGTCCATAGAAAGCCCGCCGCTGGACACATTTCCGACGCGGTATTCGCCGTACGCGAACAAATTCACATCGCGCAGGTTGAAGTTATGGTCGACGCGAATCCCCACCTCGTCGATAATCATGTCGTTCCATTTCAATATGGAATTGACGCCCGTCTTGAATTCGAATTCCGCAAACCGTCTGGTATAGTCCGCGCTGACCAGCCAATCCGGCTGTTGCGTAAAGCCTATGCCGGCGGGCGTCATGGTGCCCAATGAATTCGGCACGAATATCGGCTGTTGCTGGGGGGCCGGCGCACGTGGAACCTGGTACACAAATTCCCGCTGGCCGACTATCTGGTTGCCGCTGGTCGTCGACCGCGCGGGCTGCCCGTACCAAATGGGCGTGCCCTCGCGCGCGGCGTGCGCGACGATTGGCAGACAGATTCCCAAAAATAAGGGTATAAAGCGTCTCATCTCTGTGCGTATTATATCATAAATTCGAGATGGAAAAAAGTGTTAGTTCGTTTTCCGTTTCCCGTTTTCCGTTTTCCGTAAAAATACTTGCAAATCGACAAGATATGGTTAAAATGGCGTGGCAAAGTAATCCGCTGACCGTAGAAAGACATACGGAAAACGGAAAACGGAAAACGGAGAATAAAATGGCAGTTCCAAAAAAGAAAACATCCAAAGCGCGCACCGCGCAAAGACGCGCCCATGACGCGGTCGCCGTCATGCCGGCCGCAACTTGCAAGAAATGCGGCGAAAAAACGCGCCCGCACCACGTATGCGCGTCTTGCGGGACGTACGGCGGAAAGCAAGTTGTCAGCAAATAAAAAAATCATCGCAATCGACGCAATGGGGGGCGACAGGGCCCCAAAAGCCGTTTTTGGCGGACTGAACCAGTTTCTGTACCAGAACGGCGACGATGTGCGTTTTCGCATTTTCGGCGAAGAGCGCCTGTTGCGAATCCTGGCGCAAAGGTATCCGCGCGTCGCCGCGCATTCTGAAATACTGCATTCGCCCGGCAGGATAAAGGCAACCGACAAAGTCGCCGATGTCATCCGCCATTCGGCGGAGACCAGCATGTACATGGCTATAAACGATGTGCGCGAAGGGAATTCCGCCGCCGTCGTTTCCGCGGGAAACACGGGCGTTCTGATGGCCCTTTCCAAAATGCTGCTTAAAACCGTCGACGGAATATCGCGGCCGGCGATCACCACAATGGTTCCGGCGGGCGGCGGCGACCATCGCTGCGTCATGCTTGACCTGGGCGCCAATATTCAATGCGACGAGGAAATCCTGTTCGATTTCGCGCTGATGGGCGCCGTTTACGCCGAACAAATAGGTAAAATGAAAAATCCGCGCCTTGGCATACTTAACATCGGCGAAGAAGAGACCAAGGGCAACGCCGTCTTGCAAAAACTTAACAACATCCTGACCGAAAACAAGGACAATCTGCCGTACGAATACATCGGCTTTGTCGAAGGAAACGACATCTCTTCCGGCCACGTCCAGGTTGTCGTGACGGACGGTTGGACCGGGAACATCGTGTTGAAAACCATCGAAGGCACGGCAAAGCTTATTAAGCGAGTTCTGGTCGAAACTTTCAAAAAATCCGTCATCGCCATCGTTATGTCCTTTCTTATGGTGCATGTGTTCAAACGCATGAAAAACAAGATGGACCCGCGGTCGTACGCCGGCGCAATCTTCCTTGGCCTGAACGGATATTCCGTGAAAACCCACGGCAATTCGGACGCTTTGGCTTTTGCGAATGCAATCAAATACGCGCTGGACCTGGCCCAGGCCGACTTTAACAAACATATTTCCAAAGACGTCAAAAAACTGGCGCCAGTAAAAGAGAAATTGAAAACTATTTCCGAATAAAATGTAGGGGCGCGTGGGAAAGCGCCCCAAAAAAAAAAAAAGAGGGGTTCCACGCCCCCCCCCCCAATTTTTGTATAAAAAGCAATAAATTTTTTTTTTTTTTGTGAAAGGGGGCTAGCAA
>WRJH01000047.1 GCA_009782315.1 Alphaproteobacteria bacterium | reverse complement strand
GATACTGATGATGGGCTGGATGTAAAAGGTAATAGGTAAAAGGTAATAGGTATTAGGTAAAAGGTATTAAGGTGGTTGTCCATTATAAAGGACAACAATAAATACAGCATGTCTATTATAATAGACAATCTGTTAACCTAGATTACCTATCACCTATTACCTTTTACCTATTACCTTTTACCTATTACCTATCGCCTGTCACCTTTTTACACTTTACACTTTTACACTTTTACACTACCATAAAGTCCATGGAACACCTTTTGGATAATTCGGCGCCCGTGCTTGCAAAACGCAATGTAATCAGTTTTGCCGATGTCGGCGCGCGGTACGAAGGCGGCCCGGAAATCCTGTCCGATGTTTCGTTCAACATCAGCTCTCATTCGTTTTATTTTTTAACCGGCGCGTCCGGCGCGGGCAAGACCACCCTTTTGCGTCTGGTCTATCATCTGCACCAGCAATCACGCGGCCAAATCAAGCTGTTCGGCAAATCGACCGCGGAAATGGACCGCGACGGGATATCGGATTTGCGCCGAAAAATGGCGATAGTATTCCAGGACTATTCCCTTATCTCGCACTTGTCGGTTTTCGACAATATCGCCCTGCCCCTGCGGGTGCGCGGACGGGACGAAAAATATATCAAAAAACTGGTTACGCGCGCGCTGCAATGGGTTGGACTGGCGCAATATGCCGACACGCTGCCGTTGAATTTATCGGGCGGCCAGCAACAGCGCGTCGCGGTCGCCCGCGCGATTATCACAGAGCCGGAAATTCTGCTGGCGGACGAACCGACCGGAAACCTGGACGACGCGTCGGCCGCGAAACTGATGGAAATGTTCATACGGATGAACAAAAGTTTCGGCACGACGATAATACTTGCCACGCACAGCAAGAAATTATTGGACATGTACAAATTCCCGCGGATTCTGGTCGAAAATCACAAGGTGACTTTTGTCGGAAACCAGGCCGCCCAGGCCGCGCCGCAAAAACCCGCAAAACCCGAACGCGAAAAAAGCGAAATACCCGCGCGCCAGGATAAAAACTATTTTTCAAAATTATCCGAAGAATTGCAGAAACAATTCAATTCCATCGCGGATACGGACGAAAAACCACCCTTTGCCAATAGCACTTCGCCAAGGCTTCGTGCCACAGGGGCTGCGGGTGACAAGCAAAAAACGGAAAACAAATGAAGACGCCGCTGGTATTTTCTTTTATAAAGGAACAGAAAGTTTTTCTGACGCTTTTGATGTCGCTGCTGACGTTCCTTTCCGTGCTGGGCCTGGGGCTGGTCATATCGCTTTCGACCGCCATCACCCGGTGGAACGCCGAATGGTCGCTGATGGCGACGGTCCAGATAACGCCGGGCGCGACCGCGAATTCCGCCGCGGACAGCGTGCGCAAGATTTTGGACGGCGCGGATTCCGGCGTCGCGGCAAGGCATGAAATTTCCGAATCCGACGCAAAGCGCATATTGCGCCCGTGGCTGCAGGACGGCGGCGTTCTTGCGCAATATATTCCAAAAATGACGGAAATAAAATTCAAAGACCGCGCGGGCATGAACGCAATGGCCGAAAAAATCAAATCCGTTCCGGGCGCGCGGTTCGTCCGCCACAACGACGCTATGCAGCGGTCGGCCGACATCGGCCGGCGGATTATATTCCTGTCCGTGTTTGTGCTTTTGCTGGTCCTGGGCGCGGCGGCCGCATGCGTGTCCTATATAACGCGCAACATCACGCTGATACATAAACGCGAATTGGAAATTTTGAACCTTATCGGCGCGCACGATTCGTTCGTCGCGGCCCAGCTGATGTTCATAATCGCGCGCATATGCGCCACCGCCGCCATAATTGGATTTGCCGCGGGCGTGCCGGCGCTGTTGATTATTTCCGGCATATCGGCCGGAATGAAAGTGGGAATGTTTTCACAGATGGCGATACCGTTTTTCGGCTGGGTAATGCTTTTCCTGCTTGCCGGCGGGATAATCGCGCTGTCCGTGTGGACCGCGCGGCGGACCGTGATAGACATATTAAAAGAGGCGCAATAGATGTTCTTGCCAAGACCGCCCATTTGGCTGTTGATCGCTGTCGTCGCGGGCGGACTGTACTTCAAATCGTCCGTGCCGGATTCCTGTCCGTGGCTTTCCGATTCGGAAAAAATATTCGTGCTTACCGGCGACGTGCGGCGGATTCCTTTTGCCATGGCGCTGTTGGACAATTATCCGAACAGACGGTTGTATATAATCGGCGCGGGCGGAAATTATTCCGCGATGATACCGGACGATAAAAAATCAAAAATTTCAATCGAATCCGAATCGCGCACAACTTATGAAAACGCGGTTGCGATTCGGGAAATAGCGCGCGCGCAGAAAATAAACCGCATAGCCCTTGTCACCACCGAAGACCATGTGCCGCGCGCGATGATGCTGGTCAGGCGCCGGATGCCGGATGCCGAAATCATACCGTGCCCCGTGCCGCTGTACGGCATGCCGGTGCCGAAACAATTGGAACGCTGGGCGACGGAATACGTCAAATACCTGGGCACGGCCGTGGGCGTGGAAACGAAGAAATAGAGCACAGAGCATAGATAATAGAGCATAGATAAATGAAGAAACGATAAATGTCCGGATTAAAAACGATATTTCATATTACTCAAACATCTATGCTCTTTGCTCTATTATCTATGCTCTCTTTTGCGGCAAAGCCGCAACAGATGTCGCTTCCGGCGACCGTCGGAAATATAATCGACGGCGATACTTTTACAGCATGGGTGAAATTGGAAAACGAAATTGAAATTTTCGTCCGGGTCAGGTTTCTTGGCATTGACGCGCCGGAATTAAAGGGCGAATGCGAATCGAAAACCGTGGCGGCAATCGCGTCCAAAAACCGCCTGGCGGAATTGATTCCGCCCGACACGACCGTGACGCTGACCCATATCAAAGACGATAAATATCTGGGCCGGATAGACGCGAACGTGTTGGACGCGCGCGGCCGCGATGTCGGCGCAATAATGCTGAAAGAAAATCATGCGGTGCCGTATGGTGGTGAAAAACGTAGAAGTTGGTGCGAATAAATTAATTCAAAAGTTTTACGCGCTGTGTTTTCCAATCGCGGCGGCGATTTCTTCGGCCGTCGCGTCATGCGGCAGAATTTGTTCAAACCAAACGTTCGCCGTGCCGGGACGAATTTTCCCGTGTTTCGGACAATAAAGCCCCGTATCCAACCCGACCGGCAGTATCGGCAATTGCAGCGCGCGCGCGATATGCATAATTCCGCCGCGAATTTTTACGCCCGCGCCCGGTTTTACCCGCGTGCCTTCGGGAAACATCACAAGTGTTCCGCCGCTTTCAATTTTGCGCCGGACGTTTGCCGCCAGCGCATTCATATTCGTCGCGCCCGCCCGGCGGTCGACCGGCACCATGCCCAATCGCCAGAAAGCCCACCCGTAAATCGGAATCCACATCAGTTCCCGTTTTATAATAAAGAACGAATTCGGAACAAAGGCCAGCAATATGCCGGTTTCCAGAATGGACATGTGTTTAGACGCTACAATCGGATGCTTTGACGCAATCGCGACGAACGCATACCGCGCGTTATGTATTTCTATTTTAATTCCGCCGACCCACCTTGCGATAAACAGAACGCCAAATACGACGATTTTGGCAACCCGGCGCAACAGTTTCCGCGACAAAAGACCGACCAGTATCAGCGGCGTTACCAAAACAGCCCAAATATAAGCGAAAAAATTTACAAAGAATGTTCGCAGCATCGTAAAATCCTTATGGTAATTTCGGCGACCAGGTCGCGTCAGTGCCGCTGATGCCCGCCGGCAGTCTTATTTCGTAATCGTTCTGGCCGGTTATGTCCACGCTGCGTATGCGACTGATACGGATTGTGTCGTCGTCCGGACCCTTTTCGGTCTGGTGATACACTATGCGGCGCGAACCGGGCGCCCAGCTGGGCGCTTCCATGAACCATCCGCTGGCCAGGATTTTTTCATTGCGGCCGCGCGGGTTCATTATGCCGATATAAAAAGTATCGCGGTCAATGCGCGTGAACGCGATAAAGTTTCCGTCCGGCGACCACGCGGGCGTGGCGTAACGTCCGCTGCCGAATGTTATGCGGTTTTCCTTCATCGTATCCATGTCCAGGACGTGAATCTGTTGCGAACCGGATTTGTCGGAATTAAAGGCCATCTGCGTGCCGTCCGGCGAATACGACGGCGAAGTATTTATATGGTCGCCGAACGTCAGCTGGCGCAAAGTCTTTGCCGCCGTATCGTATTCGTATATGTTGGTCGCGCCTTTGTTCACCATGGATAAAGCGACTTTGTTTCCGTCCGGCGAAAACCGCGGCGAAAAAGTCATGCCGCCGAATTTGCCCAGCCGGCGCTGTTCGCCGGTATTCATATCCAAAGACCAGACCGTCGGGTCGTCGCCCCGGAACGACAGAAATAAAACCGTCTGCATGTTGGGTGAAAAATGCGGCGACATGACGAAAGTATTCGCGTCGGATATATGGCGGAATCCGTGGCCGTCCTGGTCCATTATCGCCATGCGTTTCACGCGGGCGTCCATGTCGCCGGTTTCGGCGATGAAAATAATCTGGGTGTCGAAATGCCCGGTTTCACCGGTCAGGCGTTCGTATATCGCGTCCGACATGATATGGCCCAGACGACGGACGGATTTCTTGGACGATACCAACACTTGTGCTTCGATTTGTTCGCGGCCTTTTATATCCCAAAGATAAAATTGCAGACGATAATTGTCGCCCTGGACGGAAAGTTTGGATTGCACCAAGACTTGCGCGCGGATTGCGTCCCAGTCGCCGAATTTTGGCATATCGTCCATCTTGACCTGTTCCGGATGGGCTTTCAAGTCGATTATGCGGAACAGTCCGGTAGATTTCAGATTGGATTCGACCACATCGCGGATTTCGCGCGCGGCTTTATCGTGACCCTTTGCGAATTCGAACCTTTGCACGGCGATTGGAATCGGTTCCAGATTTCCGGCGATGATATCGATTTTTAATTCGGCGCGCGCCGAATTAAGGCATAAGGCATAAGGCATAAGGCATAATAAAAATAGAACTCTTTTGAACATAAATTTCCTTTTTTCAATACTAGAATATTATACGCGCCAAGAACGATAATGCAAGTCTTGCACCATACTTTATATGCCTTATGCCCTATGACTTATGCCTTTACAATCGTGCATACGGACGCAAATACAGCAGTCCGCACAAATGTATTGACAAGTGTAAATACACTGATATAGTCGTGTGTAAATACCATAGTATGTGCGGGAGTATATGCCATGCCAAACGTAATGCAGCAATTGTTTGTGATGAATATCGAAACTCTGTTGAAAGAGTACGCGGTGTTTCGCGCATTCAATAAATCGGATTGCGTCATCAATATGCGGATTCCGAAACAAATT
>WRJH01000046.1 GCA_009782315.1 Alphaproteobacteria bacterium | reverse complement strand
TTTTTCGAGATATTCCATGTGGGCGATATTGTTTCGGTCGGCAAGTATCCCGGCATGGATTTTGGGATTCAATGTCTTTACCAGACCGCCGGGCATTTCGGGGGTGCCGGTATATTCGGCAACTTCCTGTAAATTTGTGATTCCGGATTCGGAAAGGGTTTTGAATGTTCCGCCGCTGGAAAGTATCCTGTATCCGCGGGCGTTCAATTCGCGCGCGAAATCAACAATTCCGGTTTTATCATAAACGCTAAGCAGTGCTGTTTTCCCCATATCTTGTCCTTTTAGGTATGACGCTCTCTATTCTCCGGCCTGTGGCGTATGCTAGCATAAAAACAGGCAAATGCAACTTTTATGTAGGGAACTGTCCAGCAAGAAAAATTTCTGATTTATGATTTGGGTTACGTTGGCGCTTTGTATATAAATCATAAGAATTGTTTGAGTTTACAGTATAAATTTCAAACAACCCGCAAAGTTCATAAATCATAAATCAGAAATCATAAATTTTCTGCGCTTGGTAGGTTATCTTAACGGTTTTCAAGAATATTCTTGATTATGCGCCGGTTTTGGCTAAAATTAAACGATATGAAAAGGTTGATTCTTGTTTTGTCAGCATTGTGCCTTTGGCCGGTTTTGGCCATTGCGGACGAACCGCGCGCCAATGCGACGGAACCGGTTCGAAACCTTTACATAGGACTGTATCTAACCCAGCCGAATATAAGAATGACTGCGGCCGGGCTGCCGCAATCAGAGTTGTCCGCAAACGGATTCGGATTCGGATTTTCAGCCGGCAAAATAGTTTCCAACGGAATAGGACTGGAACTGAATGCGGACACCAGGGGTTTTATAATAGAAACGGGCGAACAAAAGAACGAAATGACGAATGTCGCCATAACGATGGGCAGCAACTGGGGTCATAAATTTTTCGACAGCGTTCGTATTTACGGCGGCGCCGGCATAGGGCCGTCCTTTTGGCTTAACCGGTCGGCTTACGGAACCGAAACCACAGGAACCACCAAAATTGATTTTACTTATCAGGTAAATTTCGGAGCCGCGGTGATTCTGACGGAAAGGTTTGATTTGGATTTAAACCTAAAATTACAGAACCTGGGCCGGTCGGGAAGTACGGGCCCATATTTCAGCATGATTGGCGATATCAGCTTGGTCGAACTTCGCCTGGGCGTTGCGTATAAATTCGGAATATGGTGATCGCAAAGCGATATGGTTTCCGCCATTTACCGGGGTTTCATTGCATATTCCGGCATACAAGAACCCTCTTAATCATTATTCCGACAAGACCGGCATGATGTTACGCGATTCATCCAAATCACCATCGCTTTCCAAATCAGTTGAGCAACCAACATAAAGTCCAGGTTTTGATTCGGACAAAAGGGGCACTGTATAGAAAGGGTTATATTACGGGCGAAAATGGGGGATTTTGGCGGTATACCAGAGTCAATGCATGCGCAAAGCCCGCTGTGTGCGGGCTTCACAGGGTATATCAGGTATACACCGGATTAATGGCGGGCAGAGAGGGATTCGAACCCCCGAAACCTTTCGGTTTAGTGGTTTTCAAGACCACCGCCATCGACCGCTCGGCCATCTGCCCGAATGAGGAAATTATATACAGTTTTATGGATTTTGCAATTAAATTATCGCGCGCGCATGCGTTCCGCATGGCTGCGGAATGCTTCGCGGTTGTCCGACACGTACGCGCGGCGTTCGGGCGGCGTCATCGAATGCCAATGTTCGCGCCCGTAATCGCTGTGAAAATCGAAATGATTCCCCGCCCAAAAGAACACAGAATCATAACAATCCCCCGCAAGGTACGGCTCGTGCGCGACCATGCAATCGCCCAGCGCGTCGACCCCCGCGCAATATTCGTCTATGTAATCGCCGCAGACGTCCAGAAAGGGATACAAATCGTCTTCCCATGCGTACGCAGCGGGCGCGGCGATAAAAAGACATGTGGCAAATATCATACAAAGTTTTTTCATACCGCAATCGTATATTATACGAACGGCAAAATCACCAGGAACAGATTCAGGATTTGCGATACGCCGCCGCGAAAATAATCGCGCCGGCGGCAAGCATTGCCGCAGAAAGCAGCATGCCCATGGTCAGCCCCCAGTCGGTCAAAAATCCAATCTGCGCGTCCGGTTCGCGAAACTGTTCGCAGAATATTCGAAATATCGCATAACCGATTAAAAACACGCCGGACAGCGCGCCCGTCCGTTCGCGCAGTTTTGTAAAACGCCACAATGCAAACATTATTGCGAACAAGGCAATGCCTTCCAGTGCGGCCTCGTACAAGGGACTTGCATGACGGGGCGTTTGGTCTGGCGTGCCAATAAACACCACGCCCAACGGACCATCGGTCGCGCGACCCATTATTTCCATATTAATAAAATTGGCAATCCGCCCGAAAAACAATCCGATTGGCGTGACGACCGCCAGCAAATCCAGAATTGCAAAACCGCCCTTGATGGGCGATGCGCGCCCGCCCCGGCGGGCGAACAAAAACGCCGCCGCAATAACGCCCAACAGACCGCCGTGAAAACTCATCCCGCCGTGCCATATTGCGAATATTTCCATCGGGTATTCCAAAAAATAAGCCAAATTATAAAACAGCACATATCCCAATCGTCCGCCTGCAATCGTCCCGATAATCACAAAGGTCAGCAAATCGTCCAGGACTTTCTTGTCCATTGCGCCGCGGCTTAACTTTTTGAATACCCAATATCCGACGATAAACGCCGCGATATAGGCCAGCGCATACCAACGTATTTGAAGCCCGAAAATATCCACCGCTGTCGGTGAAATCGGTTGGATAAATATCATATCGGGCCCCTTTTAATTCTCTTGCAATTAATTTATCGTTTATTATATTATACCAACTGTAAAACAAAAGGATTGAATATGCCAACCAAAAAAATAAAAACGTCCCGCACCGCGACGGCCGCAAAGTCCGACGGCGGAATGGGCGCGTTCCTGCAACGCGTGTTCTTGATGATGTTCGGCGCGGTCGCGCTGACCGGCGTTGTATCGTGGCTGACCATTAATTACGGAATGCACCTGATAATGAACCAGCACGGGTTTAATTTCGTATTCTATGCATTGCTGTTTGGCGGTTTGGCGTTATCCCTGTTCGCCCAGGCGCGCGCGTTTTCAATGAAACCGCAAACGGCGATGATATTGCTGGCGGCGTATGCCGCGTCGCTGGGCGTCGTTTTGACCCCGCTGATTGCCGGGGCATTGATTCTTAATCCCGCGTCTATTATCCAGGCGTTCTTTATCGCGGCCGCAATGTTCGGATGCATGGCGTTGTTCGGGTATAAAACCGCGCGCGATTTGTCTTTTCTGGGCATATTTTTATTCATGGGCATGATTGGCCTGGTCCTGGTCGGTATAGTTTCGATGATTTGGCCGCTGGGCAGTGGGTTTATGACCATAGTATGCCTTATCGGCGTTCTGGTGTTCGCGCTGTTCACCGCGTACGACATGCAATTCCTGAAACGCGCGCACGGACAGTTGGCCGACAAATACGGCCGCGACCAGTTGGCCGTTTTGGGCGCTTTGCATCTGTACATAGCATTCATAGCCATGTTCCAATATATATTGGCGTTGTTGAATAGAAGATAAATCGTGTTCGTGGCTCGTGATGGTGGTTCGTAGTATGAGTTTGTTGGAAAAATTTCCACAATGACAAAAACTGCGAACACGAGCCACGAACACGAACCACCAAAACGGAGTTTTTTCATGTCATACAAAATCGACCCGAACAAATGCGTATCGTGCGGCGCGTGCGCGGGCGCATGCCCCATGGCCGCAATCGCCCTGGCCGCCGGCCTGTCACCCGAAGCCCCTGTGGCACGAAGCCTTGGCGAAGTGCTATTGGCGAAGGGTGGCAAATATGAAATCAAAAAAGATTTATGCGCGAATTGCGGAATGTGCGTCGCGCTGTGCCCCATGGCCGCAATCGCAAAAGATGAAAAGAAAGAGCAATAGTCATGCCCGCCAAAAACATCAACGACATTGTTTCATTATGCAAGCGCCGCGGGTTCATATTCCCGGGCTCTGAAATATACGGCGGATTGGGCGGGACTTACGATTACGGCCCATACGGCGTCGAATTGATGAAGAATATCCGCGATTCATGGTGGAACGCAATGGTGTACCAGCGCGATGATGTAGAGGGTCTGGACGCCGCGCAGATTACCAACAGGCTTTTGTGGAAATATTCGGGACACGAAGCGGGTTTTTCCGACCCGCTGGTCGAATGCAAAAAATGCAAAACCCGCATGCGCCAGGATAAAATGGCGGACCAGACAAAATGCGACGCCTGTGGTTCCGGCGATTTGACCGAACCGCGCGCGTATCAATTGATGATGGGACTGTCCGTCGGCGCGACGGCCGACGGCGCGATTAACGCATATCTGCGGCCGGAAACCGCGACAACCATTTTTACGAATTTCAAAAACGTCCTGGATTCAACGCCGCACAAACTGCCCTTTGGAATTGTTCAAATCGGCCGCGTGTTTCGCAATGAAATTTCGCCGCGCGGATTCGTCTTTCGCATGCGCGAATTCGAACAGGCGGAATTGCAATACTTTGTCCGGCCCGGCGACGACGAAGAACAGTTTAACGATTGGAAGGCCACGCGCCTGCAATGGTGGATTGAACAGTTGGGAATACCGGCCGAAAAATTGCGCTTTCTGCCGCATGAAAAACTGGCGCATTACGCAAAGGCGGCCGAAGACATCGAATACGAATTTCCGGATGGATTCGACGAAGTCGAAGGCATCCACAACCGCGCCGATTTCGATTTGGGCAGCCACACGAAATCGCAAAAGGAATTCGATATAAAAGCGGCCGTTATGGAAAATACGGACAGCACCGCCAAATTGTCGTTCAGCGACCCGCAGACAGGTGAAAACTTTATCCCGTATGTCATAGAAACTTCGCTGGGGACCAACCGCACCATGTTCGCGGTAATGTGTGAAGCGTATACCGAAGAAGATTTGGGCGACGACAAATCGCGCGTTGTGTTGAAATTAAAACCGCGCCTGGCCCCGGTAAAGGCCGCGGTGATTCCATTGGCGCGCAACGTTCCGGAACTGGTCGCGCGCGCGGACGAATTGGTCGTGGATTTGCGGAAACTGGGCATTGGCCGGATTGAAATGGAAAACAGCGGCAATATCGGAAAGAATTACCGTCGGCACGACGAAATCGGAACGCCGGTCTGCATAACCGTCGACCACCAGACGTTGGAAGACGGCACGGTCACATTGCGCCACCGCGATACAATGGCCCAGGAACGGATTGCAATCGCCGCTGTTCCGGCACGCCTGATGGAAATCGTGAACGGATAATCCCTACTTATACCAATTATGTAGGGGCGCGTGGAAACGCGCCCTTTAATTTTGCTGGGCGCGTTTCCCCCGGGTCCCGGCGCAATC
>WRJH01000045.1 GCA_009782315.1 Alphaproteobacteria bacterium | reverse complement strand
CGATGGCGCCGATTGTGACAACGGGCCGCGAATCCGACGGTCCCGGCGCAGGACGGAATGCGAAAAATGCCGCCGCAGTAATTGCGATTACGCCGGTTATAATAATAAACTTCCTGTTCATAACATTCCTTTTATTGATTGTCCACTATAGTAGACACCTTTTTTTTATCTAGTTTTTAATCTCTAATCTCTCTATACCCCCAAATATGCTTCTTGTACTTTTTTATTTTTCAATACCGCGGCGGGCCGACCCGCCGCCAGCAATTGTCCATGGTCCATCACGATTATATTGTCGCACAGGCGCCGGACCAGTTCGATATTGTGTTCTATAATAACAATGGTCTTGCCACGCGCCCGCAGTTCGGAAAGCAAGCCTGCGACCTGTTCGACAACCGCGGGAAACAATCCGGTAAAAGGTTCGTCCAACAGATAAATATCCGCGTCCTGTATCATCGCGCGGCCCAATTCCAACAACTTTCGCTGGCCATACGACAACGATTCCGCGGGCGCGTTCCGATATTCGGACAGATGAATTTTTTTCAAAACGGAATCGACGCGCCGCGCATATTTCGCGCCGCCGATTTCTTTTAGGCCGCCGATAATTCCTGTCTTTGCAATCGCCAACAACAAATTGTCGGTTGCGGACATCTGACCGACCAGGCGGCCGTCTTGGAACGTCCGCGCGATTTTAAGCGCGCGCAATGTTGTCGGTTCGATGCGCGCAAAACTTTTGCCGCCGATAATAATTTCGCCGCAATCGGGGACCAGTATTCCGGTAAACAGATTCATCAATGTCGTCTTGCCGCTGCCGTTCGGCCCGATGATGCCGGTCGCGGCGCCCAAAGGAATTGCAATGGACAGGCCGTCCACCGCTTTGATGCCACCGAAAGTTTTCGTTAAATGATTTACCTTTATCGCATCCATGCTACATCCTGTATTTCCCCAGGAATCCCTTTGGCTTGAATATCATCATCAGTACCAGCGCCGCGCCGTATATTATCTGTTGGACCGGCGCGGCTACTTGCCCGGGCAATCCGATAAAGCGCAAAATTTCGGGCAGCGAAATCAAAACAATCGCGCCCAGAATCGCGCCCTTGCTGGACGCAAGTCCGCCGATAATTATGATAGTGAACAGAAATATACTTGTCTGCACGTTAAAGGTCGACGGGTCGATAAACGCGATATAGCTGGCGAACAGGGCGCCCGCGATTCCGGCAATGACAGCCGCCAGGATAAAAACAAGACTTTTCATTTTTCGGGCCGGATACCCCAAAACGCCGGCCAGCTGTTCGTCTTCGCGGACCGCTTTCAAAGCGCGTCCGAACGACGACCGGTCGAACCATTCGTAAAGCGCGAACACGGCGGCCAAAACAAACAGGCAAAGGATGAAATATTCGGCGCCGCTCTCTAACGCATGTCCGAATATTACGGGCTTTGGAATTCCGAAAATGCCCAGCGGCCCGCGGGTCAATTCCCGCCAGTTTAATAAAATGGAAAACACGATGATGGAAAGTCCCGCGGATACTATCGCGTAATAATCGCCGCGCCACCGGGAAAGGATTTTGCCGACCGCGCCGGCCGCGATAATATTCAAACCCGCGCCCAATGCAATCGCGACGAAAAAGTTAAGACCAAAAGCGGTCATGCCCAATGCGGCCGCATACGCGCCGATTCCATAGAACGCGGCCGCCGCCAGCGACAGCATGCCGGCCATGCCGACAACCATGTTCAGCGACAGCGCCAACACCCCATAGATACAGAACAGGATTCCAAGATTTAACAGATATTCCACAGTGGATTGATTATAGAAACAAACCCGTGCATATTCAATAAAATAAAAACGGCCGTCCGGCCGCGTTTTTATTCTTTCGGAACCATGGTAAATCGTACGGTCAGGGGTTCGGATTCGACGATTTCTATTTTTAATTCGTCGCCGTCGCGGGCGAATGTCTGGAACGCGGCGGTGTTCTTTGTTCGCTTCCATCCCAGTTCGCGCAAGGCGTCGCTGTAAAAGCTTTGCAATTTGCGGCGCGACACGCGTTCGCTGATGATTGTCGTTTGGACGATTTTACCCTCGGCCTGCGAGTATACGAAACTTTCCTCTTCGATAACATACGTGTTGTCCATCATCGGCACGTCTTCGAACCCGGGCAGCCATTCGGCCGCCGCGCCCAGCGGCAGACAGAAAGCAAGTAGAAAAGAATACAACGCGATTTTCTTCATGTTTTTATTATATCACAACAATATTTGGGAAACAACCATATAATCCGAAAAATATGTTTTTTCGGGCGGTAAATTGTGATATAATTCAATTGCATAATATGGGAGAGAACAGATGAGATTCCTGACAAGTTTTGCCGTTATTTCAATTGCCATCATGGGCGCCGCCATCGCGCAGACCAGCCGCGCGCGACCCGGGTCCGTTACGGGCGCGGCGACCGCCGCGGCCCAGGCCGCCGCCACGTCCGGCGTCACGGTCCAAAAGACTAACATACAAACCGCCCGCGTCAGCAGTCCGGTCACCGGAAACCCGATGGCGGAAACGGCGCGTCCCGACGGCACGCTGATATTCACGGATATGGCGAACGGCGAAATGTGGGTTTACGACGCTGTCGGCATTTTGGTGCGATACGCGCCGAATCCGGAAGATGAAGAGGTGCCGTTGCTGGGGGTCAGCGTTGGAACCGCGCGCCGCGCGTGTTTGGGAATTTATGCGGACGGACACCAGGCGGTGTTCGACGAAGCAAGCATGGAATGCCTGGTCCCGGTTGTCGCGCATAACTGGAACGGCGTGATTAAATCATCCGGCCGCGACGTGGTCGCATGGGCGAAAATGGGCGACATCGTTCGATGCAACGCCAAATCGTTCGAACAGATATCGGTAATGCGGCGTTCGTCGCAATGGGTTGTTCCGCTGATGGTTGTCGGCGGCGCGGGCGTGGGCGCCGGCGTCGGATACCTGGTGGGCAAGGGTGGCAACGATAATAACAATGAACAACAGGCCGCGACATCGGGTCCAATACAGGTTGGTGATTTTTGGTACGACATATCGGTTGATGTGACTTTGGCCGCCCGTACCGGTTCGAAAGAGAGTCCGTTTGGACGCGATAAATTGGCCGATGTGCTGGCCGGCACCGGCGGGGGGAATAATGCGAACGGCGCGATTAATGCGGCCCGCGTACAACAAGATCTTTGCGTGGGTCAGATGTTTCAGGAATTGACTTCGGGCAATATGAACGGCACGCCGAAATTTGGAAATCTGCGGATTACGACGGGTTTGGATTGTGACAAGACGCCAGACGACAAATATCCGCAAACGGGCGTTTTGGTTTGCCAAAAGGGTAACACATCCAGTATACAGGTGGTTTGTGTGGGCGGTGAAAAACCCGGGGGATTCCAATCGACTGGGAAATGTTATTATCGCGACGGATTCGGCGCTGTTACGCATGACGCGACAACAACGGCCAGTTTTGACGGACTGCGTGGCGCAACAATCCGGGCGCATATGGAAAACCAGGAATTCAAAGGGTTTGATTTTCATGATAGATTACAGAATTCTGGCTGTACTTTTGAAATCCCTTCGGACAAGAACGGCCGTGTTTTGATAAAATGCAGCGAAAAAACGTTTGGGCAAATTGCAAATGGTTTTGCCGACAAATGCGACAGCGATAAATTCGGCAATGCATACATGGCGTTGCAACAAAAGATTGGCGCCGCCAGTGCGTTACAGGCATTTATGGAAACCAATCCTGGGGCAACCCGCAACGGACTTACCAAGGCCCAACTGGACGCAATGCTTGCAGCTATGGTGGATGTTGAGGCCGGCATGGGGCAGACAGCCGCAATAAAAGGCGGTACAGCCGGCGGCGGCGGGGACCCGAAATGGTACAGCTGGAACAGTTCGATCGGTAAAGGCATGTATATCGGCGCGGGTGTCGGCGCGTTGGCGGGTGTCGGATACTTTTTCGCCGAAGGCAAATCGGTGTTCTGCAACGTCGGCGGGATATGCAGCCCGAAACTGGACAAATCCTGTTCAATCCCGTCGTTCCGCGATTATATAATCAAACACAATTATGTAAATTGGAACGGCACGGATATAATGTAATAAAAACCGCCCACGGGCGGTTTTATTGTAAATGTAGGGGCGTATTGCATACGCCCTTGTAGGGGCAAATAATCATTTGCCCCTACATTTATATCGAAATCTCGTCGCCCAACGCCAATATATAATCGTTCCCGCGGCGCAGGACCAGCGCCCCGTCCAGGTTGATTTCGCATAATATCGCCGGCCGGCCCTGGTATTTTATTTCCGAATTAAGACCGGCGGCCAATTCCATCCACCTGGACCGCACGGACGCGAAATCGCGCGCGGAAAGTCTTTCCGTCCAGACGTCCATCTTGTCGGCCAGCACAGTCAGAAATCCGTCCGGCGTGATTCCACGTTTGTGGCTGTCTGTTTTGGTGGTTTCATATCCCGGTATGTCGGGATTCGATTTTATATTGACGCCTATGCCGATTATGACAAAGTGTTTCGAATATTCTATCAGTATTCCGCTGATTTTCTTGGCCCCAACCAGTATGTCGTTCGGCCATTTTATTTTCGGCGCGATTCCGAAATGGCATAAAGTTTCCGCCACCGCCACCGCCACGCAATAGGACAGCCGCGGGTCGCGCGCGTCCGTTTTGTAAACAAAGCTGGCGTACAGATTGCCGGGCGCCGATACCCATGTGCGCCGGTACCGGCCGCGGCCGGCGCTTTGCGCGGCGGCGACGATTATCGTGCGGTCGCTCGCGGTGCCGTTCGCAATCATTTCGTGCGCGTATTCCTGGGTGCTGGGGATTTTGTCGAAAGAATGGATTTCGTAATTCATCTATTGCCGTATAATATATTTTTCGTTTTCCGTCCTTATAAACCCTTGCCCGAACTGTTTCCGCAAAGAACATATTGCGGTGTCCAATGCGTGGCTGGTCGCGTTCGGCGCATATCCCAGGGCTGCACGCAAATCGGCGGCGGCAATGCCGGATTCGCCCGCGCGGTAGAGCAGCGTTATTATTTTGGCCAACAGCGGTGACAGGCATGCGTCCGGCCCGGCAACCCGCCGCACGGCGGCATCGCGCGACGCATCTATTTTTGCCATTATTTCCGCTTTTAATCCCAATGCGGGCGCAGGCAGGGCGAAATCTTTCGGGTTAAAAACCAGATCGGCGATATTTCGCGGCGCGGGCGTTGCCCCCAAATCGGATAATATTTCCGACCATATATCGTCTGTGGTAAAAAATGTGACGCCGGACAGCATAGGCATATAATAAGGGCAAATAATCCCCGGCGCAATAAAAAAGGGCAATAATATTAAAAAGACCCTGAAACCAGGGTCTTGTAAACCAAAAGGTTATTATTTACCCGCTTTTTTTCCAATTTTTTCCATAACCTTGTCCGCAAAAAGGCGAAGCAATATAGTGGATAGAAAATGCCCCGACGCGACAATAATCGTTCCGAACAGGTATATTTTGAAGTACGGTATTTCAAACATGTTTTTTCCTTTTGTTTCTGATTGCCAATATTCATATTGGGTTTTTGAATTATAGTAAGAAAA
>WRJH01000044.1 GCA_009782315.1 Alphaproteobacteria bacterium | reverse complement strand
ATAAAAGCATTTTTGGCATATTTTGTACAACAGGCCCGGACGAACCTGGTTCTGGCGGCGGGTAAGGACGATTTTCTCGCCGCCGCGCCATGCGTCGATTAATTCGCCCATAACGCTTGGCGGGTTTTGCAAATCCGCGTCCATGAACGCGACCGCGTCGCCCCGGGCGTAATGCATTCCGGCAATCATCGCCGCTTCGTGCCCGAAATTCTTTGTAAAATTCACGATTTTAACGCGCGGGTCTTTTTTCTGGATTTCCATGCAGTACAAAAGCGTCTTGTCTTTCGACCCGTCGTTTACGAATATCATTTCCGCATTGGCCTTTATGGCGGAAAGCATGGCGGACAATTGTGTGTGCAGTTCGTGGATATTGCCTTCTTCGTTATAACAAGATATCACGATGGAAACCAATTTGTTCATTTGTTGTTCCTTTTTTTGAATGAAAAGTATTTAAGCAGGATAAACGTGCCGATTGCGGATGTTACTATAAATATCGGCTGTGCCCACGGGGCCGATATGCCGAACCAGTTGTCGAATATCCAAAGCCACGGCCAGTTCGCGCATATCATCAATATGTATACGGGCAGTGATTTCGCGTATTCAAGGCCGATATCGCCGCGCGACCGGAAAACGTAATACCGCATTGTAAATATGGAAATGTTTATGGAAATGACGTTCTGGATAACCAGCGCCCCGCCGTAATGTTCGCCCAAAAGATAATACGCGCCCAGGAATATCAGATACGCCGCGACTGAATTGAATCCGCCGACCAGAACGAACCGGACTTTTTCCGGGAAGAATCTAAACCACACGCCTTCGATAAAGTTGTAAATCTTTATAACCATTTGCAATGACATGCTAGTTAATATATTCCCAATCGTCAATCGAAATTATACCGGGCATTTACGCCAAATCCTGTACGATTGTTTCCAGGTCACAAAAGGTTAAAACTTTAACGGCCAGTCGCGCATATCGGCGGGCGGCGCGGAGTTTGCCGGCCTCCATTGATATTTTGCGATGTCGACGATTCTGCCGCGTTTGAATCCGACGCCTTCGCCGCGCAGCAATTTATATTGTTCGGGCGCGTATCCGGGGCACAAGGACCCGTCTTTGAACACAACGCGATGCCATGGCAGGTTCCAACTGTTTTTATTGTTGGACGCGTATCCGACAAAGCGCGCCATTCGCGGCCGCCCGACCAGCGCCGCAATTTGCCCGTATGTCGCGACGTTTCCCTTGGGAATTTGCGCGACAACTTCATAAACTTGTTCGTTGAATGATTTCATGGGTAAATTATAGAGGATAAGTCTTCCGCCTTTATTTCCAGGCTTTTTTGCGCAGGGTCGAATCAAGCTCTCTCTTGCGCAGGCGTATCGCGTTCGGCGTGATTTCCACAAGCTCGTCGTCATGGATATACGACAGCGCTTCTTCCAGGGATATCCGGCGCGGCGGCGACAGGAACAGTTTTTCATCCGCGCCAGAACTGCGCACATTGGAAAGCTCTTTGCCCTTTACGGGATTGATTTCAAGGTCGTTTTCTTTCGCGTGCTCTCCAACTATCATTCCGGAATAAACATGGGTCTGGGGGTCGATGAACAACGTTCCGCGCGGTTGCAGATTAAACAGCGCGTACGTCGCCGCCGCCCCGTTTTCCATACTGACCAATACGCCCGGCCGGTATGCGTCTATGTCGCCGCGATACGGGCCATATTCCGCAAAGATGCGGTTCATAATTCCGGTGCCGCGGGTATCGGTTCTGAATTCGGACAAATATCCGATAAGACCGCGGGATGGCGCCGAAAATACTATGCGGGTTTTTCCGGCGCCGGACGGCCGCATATCTTCCAGCGTTGCGCGCCGGCTTGTCAGTTTTTCGATGACAACTCCGGAAAATTCGTCGTCGACATCGATTATTACATCCTCTATGGGTTCCAAAATTTCACCATCTGTGCCGGTTTTCGTAACCACCCGCGGGCGGCTGACCGACAATTCGAATCCTTCGCGCCGCATTTGCTCTATCAGGATGCCAAGCTGCAACTCTCCGCGCCCGGAAACTTCGAACGATTCATTGTTCGCGCTTTGCACGACTTTAAGCGCGATGTTTGTTTCGGCTTCCCTGAACAGGCGGTCGCCAATCATGCGCGACGTCAATTTCTTTCCGCCGGATTTTCCGGCCAGCGGCGAAGTGTTCACAAAGAACGTCATGGTCAGCGTCGGCGGGTCGATAGGCAGCGCGGGCAGCGGTTCCGTAACCGCCGGGTCGCAAAGAGTGTCCGCGACGGTTGCGCGCGCGAACCCCGCGACGACGACAATGTCGCCGGCGGATGCGGATTCCAGGGACGCTTTTTCAATGCCCGTATGTTTTATGATTTTGGTTATTTTTGCGTTTTCTATAAATTTTCCGTCGGATCCAATCGCTTTGACGGCCTGGCCCACGCGCACCGTGCCGGATTCGATTTTCCCGGTCAGTATGCGGCCCACGTACGGGTCCGCTTCTAACGTAGTTGCCAACATTCGGAACGGGGCGTCGATTTCGCAGCGACCGGACGCGTTGCAGTTCGGCGCCGGAACATGGTCTATGATTAATTGGAACAGCGGGGTCAGGTCGCGGCGCTCCCCCTTTGCCAAGCCTCCTTCGCCAAGGCTACGGACGCCGGGGGCTTCGGGGGACAGGTCGTCGGATAATTCGCGAGACGCCCAGCCGTCGCGGCCGACGGCGTATACATAGGGAAAATCCAGCTGCGATTCCGTGGCGCCCAGTTTGTCGAACAGGTCGAATGTTTCGGACAAGACTTCGTCCGCGCGGGCGTCGCCGCGGTCTATCTTGTTGATTGCGACAATGGGGTGCAACCCAAGTTTAAGGGCTTTGGAGAGGACGAATTTTGTTTGGGGCATAGGGCCTTCGGCGGAATCCACCAACAGAACGACGCCGTCGACCATTGAAAGGATGCGTTCGACTTCGCCGCCGAAATCCGCATGTCCCGGCGTATCGACTATATTTATCTTGTAATCGCGCCATGTAACGGATGTGGGTTTTGCGGAAATTGTTATTCCGCGTTCTTTTTCGATTTCCCCGGAATCCATGACGCGTTCGGCCACGCGTTCGTTTTCACGAAATGTTCCGGCTTGCTTTAACATATTGTCGACCAACGTCGTTTTGCCGTGGTCCACATGGGCTATTATCGCTATATTTCTAATTTTCATATAAAGGGAACCTTTTACATAAACTCTGGCGGGCCGGTAATCTGTTGTTAAAATTGTTATACCATGACTTAAACGGCCACACTCCGCCAATAGCACTTCGCCAAGGCTTCGTGCCACAGGGGCTTCGTGTGGCACTAAATTTTCTTAATCGGCAAAGCCGATAACGAAAATTTGTGGCGGGGTGATATTCCACAGCTTAATTTCCCATACCTGAATTCAAAAATACAAGGACTTTTCAGGGAAATTGGCGCGTTTTCGCGACGCACGCGCATCAGAATACCGACCGCACATGGCGGAATTCTAACACTTTTCTGATACAAGTCAATAAGAAATCCAAAATCCAGCAGGGAATTTATTTTGCACCTAACAGGGAATTATTTTCAGGCTAACAAGGAACTTTTCCGAGATAACACGGAATTATTTCATGTGTGCTGGCAAGTTGGCACGCCCGGCAGGATTCGAACCTGCGACCCACAGATTAGAAATCTGTTGCTCTATCCAGCTGAGCTACGGGCGCACAGCCATGGGATTTTACAAGCAAAATCACCAAAAATCAATTTAATTATAAACGCCCTGATAAACTGTAGTCTTTGGGGTCCATTCTAAAAAGTAATTCCTTGGGCTTATTAGCCTGACTTGCCTCGCCCATGTAAGCGTTAATGCGGACATGTATAAACAACCGCCGAAACATGCACAATTCAAACCCGGCCAGTCCGGCAACCCAGCAGGCCGCCCAAGGAATTTCGACCTGTTGGCACGAGATATCCTATATCGCCTCTGCGAAGTCCTAATGACCGCCAAAACCAAAGACCCAATCGCCCGTGACAAGATAATCAGGATAAATAGGATTCTGGACGAATACTGAGTCCGACAGGCCTGTTTTTCGTGGACTTTTTTAGGGTGGTATAGTATAATCTAGGTACGAGGAATACGCGCATATGCCCGGAAAAATAACATTTATGGACCTTTTTGCCGGTTGTGGGGGCCTTTCCGAGGGGTTCATCCAAGCAGGTTTTGCTCCGCTTGTCCATGTTGAAATGGACAAGGCGGCTTGCTATTCCCTGAAAACTCGTATGGCGTTCCATCATTTGTCTAAAACCGGGAAGTCCAAAATTTATTCCGATTATCTGGCTGGCAAGATTAGCCGGGACGAGCTTTACAAATCTGTTCCAAAAGACGTTGTCGATTCTGTGATAAATGCGGAAATTGGAGCGGAAACGATTGAAGGCATTTTCTCGAAGATAGACGGCGTAATCGGGAAAAATAGACTGGACTTAATCGTAGGCGGTCCCCCGTGCCAGGCATATTCCCTAGTTGGCCGGGCCAGAGACGCCGGAAAGATGTTGGATGATAAACGCAACTGGCTGTTCAGGTTTTATATCGAGTTTCTTAAAAAATATAAACCAAAACACTTCGTATTTGAAAATGTAACTGGACTGTTATCCGCCAAGGATAAAAATGGAATAAAATATTTTGATTTGATGATGAAAGAATTCGATGATGCCGGATATATTGTACCTGAACCTCCTATTATATCGGCTGACAAACATGGCGTACCCCAAGGCCGACGTCGTGTTATTATTGTCGGGACGAAAAAAGGCCTGAAACCGATAAAGTTAAGTCTGACCGAACAGAAGTCAAAAGCAAAAATAAAACAAATTTTTGATGATCTGCCGCCATTAAAGGCAGGGGACAAATCGAACAACGTCGTAAAAGCGAAGAAAGGCTGTCAAGCCTTGTGGGATTTAGGTATTAAGAGTGATTTTCCAATAACGCTCCATAAAACGCGCCCGCACAACAAACAGGACTTGGAGATATATAGACTTGCTGTACGGAAATGGAACAAAACCGATAAAAAAGACAGGCGATTAAATTACAACGATATTCCGGCCAAGTTGCAGACTCATAAGAATAAAACTGCATTTACCGATAGGTTCAAAGTTGTTGGCGGAGATTTGGATGCCTCGCATACGGTGGTGGCGCATATATCGAAAGATGGACATTATTACATACATTACGATATCGAACAGAACCGTTCTATATCACCACGCGAAGCCGCCCGCCTGCAAACATTCCCAGACGATTATTACTTTGAATCGGCGGATGGAAAAGAAAGTCTAACCTGCGCTTTCAAACAGATAGGTAATGCGGTTCCGGTGTATTTGGCAAAACAGATAGCAGAAAGTATTAAAAAGGATATGAAGAAGCCCGGGAACTAAATTGCTATTGTTCCAATGCGGGCATTATATGATAAAACCTGCTGCCTGATGCAAGACAACAACTCCTGCCTTATTCTGAACAGAATTTTTGCACCGGCAAGTATGTGGTTTTTAGATAACCCTGTTAGAAATCTGGCATCTATTAATAGCCAATAATCTATGTCCATCCCAGTCCTATCTTTCAGACTGATTTTGGTATAACTAATAGAATCCATGCGTTTAGAAAGTTTTCTATCTGTGATTTTGTTGCTTTTTATAAGTGCCGCTAGCGCAAGTTTTCTAAAACCTTTATTATTTGTGGAATCACAATCGGCAGTTATGTCAACGATCCCGAAAAGAGAATCTTTAACCATTGCTGTTTGTTCCGCCGCAGTCAGACTATAACTAAACCATTGCAGCAATAATTCTTTCTTATATTCAGCAATTTTTGCAGGCTTTTGCCTTGATGCAACCACAGCGTTTTTATCTACTTTGGGATAGAA
>WRJH01000043.1 GCA_009782315.1 Alphaproteobacteria bacterium | reverse complement strand
AACAATACCATCAATAACAAGATAAAGCTTTGGTAATCTGCGAACCACCAGCCACCAGCACTAGCCACCAATCACTTTTTCGTCCATTCGGAATCCGGGAAATTCAGGCGCAGCATTTCGGCGTATCCCGCCGCCCGTTCCGGCATGCCTATCGCCGTATAGCATTCGGTTAATCTGAACATCGCCTCTGCCGTCATTTGCGTATCCCACGCGTTCGTCAGAATTGATTGAAGCTGTTCTATGGCGGCGGGCCAATTCTGGCGCGCCATGTCGCGGCGCGCGGAATACATGACCTTGCCCGCTATATAGTTTTTCAAAATCATGATTTTGTTTGCCGCGTTTTTCGCATATTCCGTGTCCGGGAAACGTTCGGTCAATTGCTGGAAAGTGTTCAGCGCGAATATCGACATGCCCGCCTCGCGCCGGACGTCGGAAACCTGGCGGTAATATGACATTCCGCGCAGATATAAAACATACGGCACGTCGCGGTGGCCCGGATGGAACCGCATAAACCGGTCGGTAATCAGCAGAGTGTTCGCGAAATCGCCGTCAAGATACGCGGCGTACGCCGCCATGACCAGCGCGTCGGCGGCCCACGGGCTGGCCGGGTGAGTGCGTTCCGCGTTTTGGAATTCTTCGCTTGCCGTTTTGTAATTTTTGCGTTCCAGCTGTTTGTACGCCGTCGCATAGAATTCATCCAACGGTTTTTCCGGGGGAATTTCCGTGCCGCCGCATGCGGCAAGCGCAAGCAAGAGCATAGAGCATAGATAATAGATAATAGATTTTTTCATTGTGTTTCCGTTTATTGCCAGAGTATAATAATAAACATGTCTTTAAGCAAACACATTTTCAAAGTCGGCGCATGGACGGGCGTGTCCCGGATATTGGGGTTCGCGCGCGACCTGATGATTGCCGCGGTTTTGGGCGCGGGCGTTTTGTCCGACATATTCCTGGCCGCGTTCAAATTGCCCAATTTGTTCCGCGACTGGCTGGGCGAAGGCGCCCTTTCCGTTGCTTTCGTGCCCATGTTTGCGGAATATAAAACGCGGAAAAACATCGCACAGTATTTTGCGTCGAACGCTTTTTCATGGCTGATGCTTTTGCTTTTGGTTATAACCATACTGGCCCAGATTTTCATGCCGCTGGTCATCATGGGGCTGGCGCCCGGTTTTTCCAGCGTTCCCGGCAAGGCCGAAATGACGGTATTCATCGCGCGGATTTTGTTCTTTTACATATTTTTGGTATGCGGCGTCGGGTTTATGTCCGCGATTTTGAACGCTTTTTCGGAATTCGCGTATGCGGCGATGATGCCCGCCCTGTTGAACGTGTTCATGATAGGCGGGCTGTTGTTTGTAAAATATTTCGGATTGGCTGGGACCGGCATACTGTACGTGCTGTCCGCCGCCGTATTGGTCGCGGGCGTCGTTCAGCTGGCGTTGCTTTTATGGCGCCTGTCGCGGCGGCAATTCGGATTGAAAATCATCCGGCCGCGTATGACCGGAAATATGAAGACGCTGTTCAAACGCATAGGCGTCGGGTTCATCGGCACGGGGTTTTATCAAATCAATATCGTATTGGGCACGCTGGTCGCGTCTTTCCAATCGGGCGCCATATCGTACCTTTATTACGCCGACCGCATGGTCCAGCTGCCCTTTGCAATTATCGGACTGGCCGCGGGGACCGTGCTGCTGACCAGTTTGTCGGACGCGATAAAGCGCAAAAATATGAACAGCGTTTATCGCCAGCAGAACGCCGTGATGACGGGAACTTTGATATGGATTTTCCCCGCGATGTTCGGATTGATTGCATTGGCCGTGCCCATTATGCAATTCGTGTTCGAACGCGGCGCATGGACGCATGCGGCGACGCTGGCCACCGCGGCGGCGATTATGATACAGGCGCTGGCCCTGCCCGCAATGTCGACCAGCCAGATTTATCAGAAAACCCTGTACGCCGCGAAAGATATGAAGACGCCGGTGAAACTGTCCGTCATATCGCTTTTCGTATCCGCGGCGATTTATATCGCGCTGTTCCATTGGATTGGATATTTGGCCGTGCCGGTCGGGTCCGTTGTCGGCGGATATTTGCGGAATACTTTGTTGGTCGCTGCATGCCGCCGCCGCGGACTGTTCAAAATGTCGGGCGCGTCAATGCGCCGCATCGCTGTGTTCTTATGCCTGGCCGCCGTTATGGGCGCGGGATTATGGCTTGCGCGCGGGGCGATAACGGGATTAACTTCGCTTGTCCTGGCGATTGCGTTGGCGGGGGCGTTCTATATGCCGGTTGCGCTTTTCATCAACAGGAAAGTCAAATAAAAAAACCGCTTTGTTTGGACTTGCTTTTCTGGTAAAATATGTTTGAATAATGGCGAGAATGAAGGAGAAGCCCATGAAAAAAATAATACTGTTTGCCGCGATGTGTTTCGCGCTGGCCGCGTGTGCAGGCAAAGACGGCGGGTCTGTCAACGATTACAATCCGGGTCTGGTCGAAGAATCGCTGGGCGGGTCTTTTGCGGCGGAATCGTCCAGAAACGCATACCTGTTGGCGGCGGGTCCCAGATTCCACGTCGGCGGTCCGTACAGAATTGAAAATTTGCAATACACTCCGTCCGAAGAGGTCCAGGATAATGAAATCGGAATCGCCGGAATAATCCCCATGGAATTGCGCGGCGTCCAGACGACCAACGGCGAAGTGTTCAATCCCGATTGGATGCTGGCGACCAGCAAGGTTTTGCCGCTGCCGTCTATCGTACGCGTGACCAATTTGGAAAACGGCCGGTCGGAACTTTTGCGTGTCAACAACCGCGGTCCGTTTGTGAACAACCGCATGATGGACGTGTCGCCCGCGGCGGCACGGTCGCTGGGCATGACGGGACCGACCCGCATCCAGGTCCAGATAATGGTTGAAGAATCCAGACTGGTTAAAAACGCGACGCTGGGCGTGTCGGACGAACCGTCGTCGGCCGCTGTCTCTGAACCGGCGCCGATTACCGGGGCCGGAACCGGACCCTATACGGTCCAAGCCGGCGCATACTTTTCCGAAGAAAGCGCCAACGCGCTGGCCAGACGCATCGCGCATGTCGGCAACGCGACGGTTGTTCCAGACGAAGGAATGTTCAAGGTCCGCATAATCGGATTGGATACCGCGGGCGCGCGCAGCACTTTGGACACCTTGCGCCGCACGGAAAATATATCGGCGGGCCTGCTGGAAAACGGCAGATGGGTGAACGCGGATAATATATAAAGAACCGGCGAAAGCCGGTTTTTTTAAATCATAAATTGATTTTTGATTTTACTGTGTTATTATCCCGGCATGAAGAGCACGCACAGCGGTTTTATCGCCATAATCGGGCCGACAAACGTCGGCAAATCAACCCTTTTGAACGCCATCATGGGGCGCAAGGTTTCCATCGTGTCGCACAAGGTTCAAACCACGCGCACGCGCATCCGCGCCGTTAAAATGGTTCCGCCTTCGCCTGATGGCTTCGGCGCGACAAGTGGCGATGTTCAATTGATTTTCGTCGACACACCCGGTGTTTTCAAACCCGCCCGCCGTTTGGACCGCGCTATGGTTTCCGCCGCGATGGACGCTATATCGGATGCCGACGCCGTATTACTGTTAATCGACGCGACGCATGGCGTCACCGAAACAACCCGCGAAATTGCGAAAAAATTATCCGGCGGTGAAAAACCTTTGTTCGCTGTCATCAACAAAACGGACGCGGTTGCAAAACCCGCGCTGCTGCCTATTGCCGCCGAACTGACAGAACTGGCGAATTTTCGCGAAATATTCATGATTTCCGCGTTGAAAAACGATTCGGTTGATTCCATACTGAAATCATTGGCCGACGTCATGCCGGAATCGCCGTATCTGTTCGACCCGGCCGACGCGCCGGATGTGCCGGACTATTTGTATCTGGCCGAATTGACCCGCGAAAAAATTTACAAATACATTCACCAGGAATTGCCCTACCGCATTCATGTCGTGACGGAAAAAGTCGAACAGGCGGACGACGGTGTTCTGGACATACATCAAAAAATCGTCGTGAATTCGCAAAACCATAAAAAAATCATAGTCGGCCGTGGCGGCGCGCAGTTAAAGCAAATCGGCACCGAAGCGCGCCACGACATCCAAAACCAATGGGGCGTGCATGCCCGTCTGCATTTGTTCGTGCGCGTCGAGCCGGATTGGGAAAACCGGCGCGAGAACTATGAAGACCAGGGGCTGGAATTTAAGTAAGCAAATAAAATATAGAGAGAATGCGCAACAAAAAGGAACGCACAAATGGTATCTTACCAATACGCTATCGTAGATAAAAATTTTTATGCCATAACGCTTTGCGACGGCGAACAGAAATTCGAAGAATTGTTTCGCGCGTCCCCGGGCGGCGTGTATCGCGGCGATTATTTCTTTACTTCGCTGACCATGTCGCGCGGAACATTGCCGATGCATTACAATCTGTCGGGCCAGACCAGGCTGTTGGGTACAAAAGATACGGTAAGAACGGAACTCTTTAATGTTACCGGGTCGCTGTACCTGATAGACAACAAGTTAAGCAGATAGTGCGCGTTTCCGAATTCGATTTTGATTTGCCCGCCGGTTTAATCGCGACGCATCCGCCCGCCCGACGCGACGCCGCGCGTATGCTGGTGGTTAATGGTGTAGGGGCGTGTCGCGCACGCCCGGGCGTGCGCGGCACGCCCCTGCAAGATTTGCATATCACGGATTTCATATCATACCTGCGCCCCGGCGACGTCGTCGTATTCAATAATTCACGCGTCATTCCCGCGCGGTTCGACGCAACCGACGCGGCGGGCAAAATGCACGAATTCACATTGCATACGAAAGCCGACAATGGTTGGCTTGCCCTGTGCAAAAAATTCGGCGCATTCAATGTCGGTGATGAATTGACGATGCAAGACGGCACCAAAATAATCGTGCGCGGCAAAGACGATGAATCCGGGCTGTTGATTGAATTCCTATGCGGCAATCCGTTTGCGGTATTGGACAAAGTCGGCAAAATGCCCCTTCCCCCTTATATGAAGCGCAGCGATGAACCCGCGGACCGCGAACGGTATCAAACGGTATATGCCGAACATTTGGGCAGCATGGCGGCGCCTACGGCGGGTCTGCACTTCACAAACGAAATGCTTTCCCGGGTTCGCGCGGCGGGCGCGGAAATCGTGAATATTACTTTGCATGTCGGCGCGGGAACATGGATGCCGGTCAAATCCGAAGACACGGCCGGCCACAAAATGCATTCCGAATGGGGCGTGATAACGCCAGAACAATCGGAAATTATAACCAAAGCCAAACGCGTTGTCGCAATCGGCACGACCAGCCTGCGCCTGTTAGAGGCGTCGGGCGGGCGGCCATTTTGCGGAACAACCGATATATTCATCACGCCGGGTTACGAATTCAAAGTCGTCGACGTATTGCTGACTAATTTTCATTTGCCGAAATCGACTTTGTTCATGCTGGTTTCCGCATTCGCGGGATTGCCGGAAATGCGCGCCGCATACACGCACGCAATCGAACGGAAATATCGTTTTTTCAGTTACGGCGATTGTTGTTTGTTGTTTCGGAAATCGTGAGTCGTAATGGTGGTTGTAATTACTCCCCCTTTGGGGGGAGTCGACGGCAAAGCCGTCGGTGGGGGGACACATACGTTTATTTTTTTGCCCCCCACCGAAAGACACTTTGTGTCTTTCGGCTCCCCCCGATGGGGGGAGCGATTAGCCACGCAATCACGATTTATTCTTCTGGTAATTCCACGAATCGCGGCACATATCGTCCAGAGGTTTTTCCGCGCGCCAATCCAGTTTTTCAGCGGCAAGCGACGGGTCCGAATAAACGACCGGCGCGTCGCCCGCGCGACGCGGTTTTACGGTGTACGGTATGCGTTTGTTTGACGCGGCTTCGAATGCT
>WRJH01000042.1 GCA_009782315.1 Alphaproteobacteria bacterium | reverse complement strand
ATGGTTCCGACCAGATTCAAAATATCGGCGTCCTTTAATTCGGACGACAGATTTTCAATTGCTTCGCGTTCGGCGTATTTCGACAATACGTTTTCAAACGCGGCGCGGCGCGCATTCCCCAACGCCGCCGTCTTTGCGGCGACCGCGGTCGCGGAATCCTGTTCGACCGAAATCGTATAGGAAAGGTTGGGCGCGGCGTGCGCGCTTGCGCAAGCAAGCGCAAGGCATAGGGCATAAGGCATAAGGCATATGCATTTTGTTTTTGTGGAAAGATATTTCAACAATCTCATACTATCTATGCCTTATGCCCTATGACTTATGCCTTAAAACTTCGTCGACAGCCCGACCCGTATTCCCATCGATTTGTATATCGAATTGACTTCGCTTTTGTCGGTGCATACCCAGCCGGGGCAATCCTGTTGCAGGTCCTGGATGTTGATTATTTCAAATTCCAGTTCCCTTATCAACCAATCACAGGCCGGGGTACCGGTCACGCCGCAAACGGTCGGACTTCCCCCGCTTGCATTGGCAAGCATGCTGTTCAAGTTGTTAAGCACGGTCATATAATATCCGCCGTCCAGGAACGTCTGGGCCTGGGCGCCGCTGACCGAATAATGGTCAAACGTAACCCCGATGGTCAACATGGTGCTGTCCGCGATGGCCGTCATCCAGTTCGCGCCCAAACCGATATGCATCGCCGAACCGATGCCGGCCGTGTCTTCGATGCCTTTTGGATGCTGCCAATCCGGACGATACGGTTGGTCGCCGGTGGCGTGATATCCGGGCAGCCCCAATTCAATGCGCGCGTTCGCGGCGTTGTTTTGATTTATTTCATAATCGAAATCAACCGCAAGGAACGGCCCGGCCCATTCGACCTTGTAATCATGACTTACGCCCGGTTGGCTGAACGAATACGTGCCGGAATCCAGCATGCCGTCTATGATAAGCGGAATGCACTGTATTTCGCCGCCGCCCGCCTGGCCGCAACTGACAAACCAATTGACGCCTTCGACATTGCCAACACCATCGTCGTATTCGCCGACTATCATGGACAGGCCGTGATTCTTGTTTGTTTTCAGATTATAAGACAAATTGCGCCAACCCAGACTGGGCGTTACTTTGACGCCGCCCGTTTGGAATTTATCCGCCAAAGACAGCCCCAGGTTATATCCGAACATGCTGCCGCCGCTGGATTTTCCGACAGACAGGGAATAAATCGACGCATCGCCTATCCACCACCAATTTCCAGGGTCGTTGTGTATGTCGATCAGCATGGCCGGCATGCCGCCGTTCGTGATGTCGTCGTCAATCATGCTGCTTTCGCCAAACTGCATGCCGTATTGCAGTCCCGCGCCGATTATCAAAGACATGCCGCCGGCATCGAATTTATATCCGCCGTTAACGTCGAAAACATTCCACGCAAGGTTGTCATATCTTAAAACACTGCCCGCTTTCTGCATGTCGAATTCCCACATCGCGTATTGATGCGAAATTCCGCCGTTCAAAGAAAACCCGCTGTCCTGCCCGGCGGGACGCTGTTGCTGCATGGTTCCCTGGCGGACCGTGCCGGGTTGGCGCGATTGCTGGTTCTGCCATTGGTTCTGTTGCTGCCACTGGTTTTGCTGTTGCCATTGCTGCTGTTGTTGCTGTTGCTGCCAGTTATTATTATTGTTGTTGCCGCTGTTCCTTTGTTGGGCACCCGACGACATTGGCGACGGGCCCGACGCCTGGTACCAGCGCTGTGGGCTTTGGTTTGCGCCCGTGAAAAATGTGCTTTGCGCAGATGCGCCGGTCACGCATAAAGCGCACAGCAACGCGCCGATTGATATTCTTTTCATACTTCTCTCCATTTGTTATTTGATTAATTATATCATAAAAACGGCTTGAAAAAAAATGTTTTGTGGTGTATTGTTGCCGGACCGGGCATATGGCGAATCCGAGTATATGAGAACAACCCCGGCGCAGGCCGGGGGAAGTTCGAATAAATACGAGGATACGCGCAGACCACGAAGTGGGCGAGCGAAATTGGTAGACGCGCTTTTGAAATTGGGCATATGGCGAAATTGGTAGACGCGCAACGTTGAGGTCGTTGTGGAGCAATCCATGGAAGTTCGAGTCTTCTTATGCCCACCAATCAATAAATTTATAAAAACGGTTATGTGGCCTTGCCGCTTTCCCGAAATATCTTATTTACTTTCACAAATATATATAGCATGATGTCACATGAATCAGCGGAAGCGTTGGTTCAGGGCTGTTAGAAGCCTGTTATGTTCGGTGCGGTTATTGCATCGTTATCTGATGTGATGGTGCGAAAGCCGCACCGTTACATCCCCGACACGGGTCGGGGAGCCGTCTGCTATAAAACAGGGGAAACCCAAAAGCGGCGGAATCATTTAACATAACTGATTTCTAAACTCCCTGACCACCAGTTTTTACTGGTGTTTTTTTACAACCTTAACGGGAATAAAAACCTATGTCGGGCCTGAAAAAATTATTATTGTTGGTTTTGATTGTTTTTAACATCCGACCGGCAAACGCCAAATCCGCTATCGAAGAGGCGGGCGATTATTTGCAAGTAATTGTTCCGGCATACGCCTTTGGAATGGCCATGAATGAAAAAGATTGGACGGGCGCGAAACAATTCGGATATTCGTTCGGCGCAATGCAGGCCGGCGTTTTGGGACTAAAAACTCTGATAGATGAAGAAAGGCCGGACAAAAGCGACAACAGGTCTTTCCCCAGCGGGCACACCGCAAGCGCTTTCAGCGGCGCGACTTTCATTCACAAAAGATACGGAATCGAAAGAGCAATCGTTCCTTATCTTATGGCGGGATTTACGGGATATTCGCGGGTCCATGCAGACAAACACCATTGGCATGACGTGGCTGCGGGCGCCGCAATCAGCGGCCTGTTTACATGGACTTTTGTCGATAAGGAAAGTAATTTTCAAGTGTCGGCAGACCCCGGTTCCGTAAATTTGGGATTCAGAACAGAGTTTTAAGATAACACCGGAAAATTGGACATGACCAAACCATATTTTCCCCTTGCCCTACCCCTTTGAAATTTGCTTTAATTTGTCCATAGGAAATGAGGAAGTTAACATCATTTTTCGCGATTGCTTTTGTCGCGTGCGGTTTGGCGCACGCGGCCACTGACGCACCAGAATTCGATGCCGCGCGCGCAGGCGTTCGCGGCGCGCCCGTCGTACAGCCCGCCGGGTCCGCCACACCGCAAAGGGGCGCGCCCGCCGCCACGCCCGCACCGGCCCAGGCGACTGCGACAGGCCGCGGAACGGGCCCCGGGCAGCCGGCGCCCGCCGCAACCACCGGCGGGCGCAGCGCGACCGTCCAGCCGCGCGGCGTCGCGCAAAGACAGCCCGCCGCAGAAGCCGGGCGCAGCGCGGCGGCACCCGCGGCCGCACGTACGGCGGTTCCGCAATCACAATCCGTGTCGCGCGCCGCGACACAAATTCCGACCGCCGGCGCCGTGCGCGCCGCACCGACGTCGGCGCGAAGCGCAAGCGCGTCGCGCGCGGCCGTCCCGGGTGCGGCAACCGGCGGCGCCGCGCGCACCGCACGGTCCGCTGCGCCTGCCCGTTCTGCGCAATCGCGAAGCGCGACGGTACAGCAGACGCCGGCGTCAATCGCCGAAATGGGCGCCGGATACCGCGCATGCCGCGAAACTTATTTCGACTGTATGGACGAACTGTGCGCGAATAAAGACTCCCAGCTGCGGCGGTGCGCATGTTCTTCGCGCGTTCGCGAATTCGACGCCCAACGGCGCGATTTGGACAATTTCTCTGAAAAGGTCCAGGATTTCAACGCCAACCTTTTGACCGTCGCGATGGACAAGGAAGACGCCGAAGCAATAAGACAGGCAACCGAAGGCGAAGATGCGTACCACGGCACAAAGGACCGTTCCGACGCGCAAAAAATCCTGGACGAAATTATGGGCAAGCTGCGCGGAACAAACGAATCCGAATCAATATCCCGGTCTTTGTCCGCCATCAACCTGTCCATGGATTATTCCGACCCGTTCGATTCGGTCGACATGACGCTGGGCGCCAATATGACCGCAAAGGAAGGCGACGCGCTGTACCAGGCCGCCCGGCCCGTATGCCGCGAAATGGCGGCCGAAGTCTGCGCGCCCGCCGATATCAACACGGTGACCAGCGCATACCAAATGGCCATCGAACAGGACTGCAACGCCGTGCAAAAGGCGTACGCGGGTCTGGCCGACCGCGCGCGCGAAACGGTGTTCGAAGCGGGCGCACTGCTTGACATCGCAAGACTGCAGAATTTCCAGGGACGCAATGCGGACGACATTCTGACATGCCGGCGAAAGATGATGGAAATGCTTTCCGATCCGGCCGTCTGCGGAACAAATCTTGAAAAGTGTCTGGACTGGTCCGGCAGGTACGTCGACCCGCTGACCGGGGCGCCCATACTTTCGGCCGACCTTTACCGGTTGGGCGAAACGATAACGCGCCCCGCGGGCGACCAGATGTGGGCAAAGGTTCCGGGTAACGAACGGTTCGTCGCTTTCCTTAATTCGAAGAAGAAATTCATAGAACCGGCGATGAAGCAATGCGAAAAAATCGCGGACCAGGCGTGGGGCGTGTTTATCGAAGACGCGCTGGCCCAGATACGGATACAACAGGGGCGCAAACTGGAAGAAATGCGGCAGGCGTGCACCGGCGTCACCACCCAGTGTCTGACCGACGCAACCAAATCATTCCAAGACTTCGACGCGCGCGCCATATCGATTTTCGGCATACACACGGACAAGGCGGCAAAAGCGATATGCGAAGAAGTCATGGGCGCATGCACCGCGCTGATGGCGGCGCCGCCGATGGATACAGAGCTTGACGGCGAAGGCATTTGGGCGGACGGCATGACTATGATCGCCTTGCAGAAAACCTATGAACAAATAATGCAGACATGCACCCAGGTGGGCCAGAACTGCATTGTCCAGAACTGCACCAATCTGGCCGGAAAATTCGGACTGTGCGGGTTTGATCCGGCCCACCCCCAGTTGAACCGGCCGCGGCTGAATATCATCGGACGCAAATTGTGCTGGCCGGAAGTTCTGAAATGCGTCAATGACGCCGGCGGCCCGACGTTGGAAAGGATAATAAATGCAAACTTGGTCGCCAACCTGCCGGAAGACACGCAAGGCGGCTATCGTATTTTCCGGCTCTGCTCGTCTGACGATAACGCATGCAGCATAGCGGAAAGAATCTGGGGCAATTGCACCGAAAATCATATGACTGGATCGCTAAACGATTCTGACCCGCCAATATGGGATGGGGCCAGAATTCGCGATGACGTACCCGTCGGGCGTCAATCGTTGCTGGCATGGTTTGCAAAAAATACCGGCGGCACAGATAGCGCCGGCACCGGCGTCATGGCCGGCATAATGGGCGGCAACGGCGGGATATGTTTCGGAAACGAATGCCCACCCGGTACAACAACGGTGGCGATTGCGCATACTCCAACATGGGCCACAGGCGCAAGCTGTCCATCAAACAGCGATATCACCAGCGACAATACCTATTGCCCATCCAACGAGGGAATTGGCGCCGGTTGGCCCGGAAACCAACCTATATTTCAAGTAACGTCGGAATGGACCAACTGCTGTGAAACCGGACAGGCGGATTCGTTTGGAAATTGCTGTGCCGAGAACAACAAAGCGTATTGCGTTTCGGTCGACGTGACAAATTCCACAGCCACCATGGAAACTAATAAATGGTATAATAATCCCGTCCCAGATAACACAAACTGCGCAAGCAAGATTTGCCTGCCGGAAAATCAATCGGCGCAACTGTTAGCAAGTTATAATCGCATCAAAGACATTAACACTGACTATGTTGTGTACCTGTTCTGTGTGGGGGAAATGGAGAACGCAACACCAAGTGATTTGTTAAATAACGGTATACAGTCCAAATGCGACGGGCATTTAATGGAAGTAAACCCATTGAACGGGATGTATTCGGCGCCCGGTGCCAGCTATACGGTAAAAGAAAGCAACGATCTTATTAAAATCGCATCGTATTATTATGCGACCAACCGCAAAGTATGCCTGCTGAAATTCAATCCAGCAGACAACAACAGTTGGTCCCAAACAAAGGGATGCGACAAGGTACCAAACCCACCCACAAAAACAACCAGCACAAAACTGTTCATGGGCATTGGCCCGATATCGGCTGACGATTAAAAATCCGCCGCTTTTGCGGCGGGGTCTATTCGTTTATTTTTTTTTTTTCGGCCTTTATTTTTTTTTATTTATTGTCCCGGCTT
>WRJH01000041.1 GCA_009782315.1 Alphaproteobacteria bacterium | reverse complement strand
CATGCGCTGAAACGCGGCATAGATTTCGCAATAAAAGACATCAACGACAATCCGGAAAATAAATTCGTATACCGCGTGATTGTCGAAGACAACCAAATGCAGCCGCGCCTGACCGTGCCGATTGCAAACAAAATGATTTCGCGCGAATCCGTCGCCGCGATTACGACGGCATTTTCCGCCAGCGCGCGCGCGACAAAGCCTTTGCTGGTCCAAAATAAAGTCATCGGGCTGCACGGCACGCCGGTTCTTGATGTTCTTGACGGGGTTTATAATTTCAACCTGTACCAGGAAACGCGCGACGTCGTTCGCGACATCGCCGAATTCGTAAACGCGAGAAAGCCAGCGCGCGTCGCGCTGGTCCTGCAACACGCCGGAACCGCCACCGAATTGTTCGACGGATTGAAAGGCGCGCTGCACGGGGAAATCCGGATATTCGAAAACCAGGCCGGCGACCGCGACTTTGGAATGCAAGTCCGCAAAATCAAAGAATGGAATCCGGATTTTATGATTCTTGCCATATTGCCGCCGGAAATGAACATATTTGTAAAAGAGCTGCATTCGCAACAAGTCGGCGGAACAAAAATGTGGTACGGTCTTTCCAATTCAACGGACGATTTTTCACTGTTCGACGGATTTTATACTTATGAATATTCCCAGGGAAACAAAGAATTTACCGAAAGGTTCGGCAGCGCGCTGACATTCTTTGCCGCCTATTATTACGACGGCCTGCGCGTTTTCGCAAAGGCGACAGAGATGGCGGCAGGCGAAGACGGCGCAATTCCGTCCGCCGAAAAAATTTCCGCCGCGATAAAAAAGATACGCAACCACCAGGGCGTCGTCGGACATATAGACATTCTGGATACGGGCGTGTTCCGTTCCGCCGGCGTTGTCTATAAAATCGAAAACGGACAAATAGTGGCGGTAAAATAATGTTGGCGCAGTTGCTTCTTAACACACTGATAGTCGGCAGCGGGTACGCGGTTGTCGCGATGGCATTCCGCCTGATGCATTGGGTGTCGCCGTTTTTCAATCTGACGCTGGGGGCGGCTGTCGCTTTGGGCGCCTATCTGGGTTATGCTTTGGTGCCGGTATTGGGCATCGCCGCATGGCCGATTGTAATTCTGGCGGTCGCCGCGTTCACATGGGCGTTGGAAGCGTTCGTTTATAAACCGATGCGCGCGCGGGGCGCGTCGCCCATGGTGCTTTTGGTCGTGTCGCTGGGGATTTATACGATTTTCGAAAGCATGATTCATCTGGCGTTCGGGCCGCAGTATCAAACGCTTGCGCATGCGATGGATTTTTCGAAATTTATGGGAATACCGACCGCACAGGCCACCATAGTCCTGTTGGGCGCGGCCGTATTAGCCGGGCTTTCGTTTATACTGCAACGGACATTTTTCGGCAAAACCGTCCGCGCGATTCATGATAGTCCAGAATTGGCGCGCATGACCGGATTGAACGTTCCGCGCATTGTCATGATTGTGTCTTTGATTTCCGGCGCGATTTTGGGCGCTTACGGATTATGCGTCGGGTACGACACGGGTATGGAGCCGACAATGGGGTTTAATATTCTGTTCAAGGGGATTATAGCGGCAACCATAGGCGGGCCCAGTATTGCGGGCGCGTATTTTGGCGCGATGATACTTTCGGGCGCGGAAAATATCGGCGTATGGATGTTCGCGTCGCAGTGGCGCGACGCCTGTGCATTCGTGATATTCATTATTTTGTTGTGGCGCCGCCCGCGGGGAATTTTCGCGCGCAAGGCGCGATAGGTAATAGGTGATAGGTAATAGGTAATATGTGATAGGATGTCTATTATAATAGACAACTGATAAAAGGTAACGGTATGAACAAAAAACTTTGGATAATCATCGGTGTTGTTCTTGTTGCGGCGATGTTCCTTTGGTTGCGCCAGTCGCGGGAATCCGCAGACCCGCGGCCCGTTGTCACAATCGGTTTTTCCATGCCGTTGTCGGGCGATTCCGCCAAATTCGGACGCGCCGCACGCCATGCGGTCGAATTGTTCATGCAAGATTTTGACGCAACCGCCGCGCATTACAGATACAAAGTAATTTTCGAAGACAACCGTTTTCAATCCACGGTCGCGGCGACCGGCGCGCATAAAATGATTGCCGCAGGAAGAGCGAACGCGATTGTATCGCTGGCGGCGCATATCGGCGGCGCGATAAATCCGATTGCCGAACGCGCCGGCGTAATTCATATTTCGGCGTCGATAGACCCGGGAGTCGCGCGCGGCGATTATAATTTCACCATTATATCGTCGGCCCGCAGACATGCGCAAAGGTCGGTTCAACATTTGCGCGACCAAGGCGTAAAAACAATCGACATAGTGCACGAGATTTCATCCGGCCAGCTGGTGTCTCTTGACGCATTGAAAGACGAAATGGGCAGCACGGAAATCAAAATCAGAAACATGTATCCGGTAACCCGGGGAGAACGGAATTTCCGCCCGATATTGCAACGTATTGCATCGACCAGCCCCGATATGATTCTTGTCCAGTTTTTTGAACCGGAAATCGCGATATTCCTGCGCCAGTATCATCAGTCGGGCATGACAATCCCCCTGTTCAGCGATGAGTCTTTTTCGTTTCTGGAAGACAAGACCTTGGCCGAAGGCCTTTACTATGTCGCCAACGCGCCCGCTTCGGATGATTTTGCAGGGCGGTACGAACAGCTTGCGGGCAGCGCCGCGACGGATTACGCGGAATACATGCACGCGATTATGCAGATTTTGACGATGGCGTTCGAATCCAATCCGGACCGGGTTGACAACGCCGACGCCGCGCGGACAATCCTGGAAAAGACCGATGGATTGCAAACAACCATCGGCCGCGTTACTATACATTCGGACGGGGTTATCGACGCGCCCGCGGCTTTACGCAAAATAGAAAACGGAAAACCGGTGACAGTAAAATGATACAGCTTATCCATATTACGGCCGGGTATGGGGACAAGGTTGTCATTCGCGACATTACGACCGCGTTCGACCCGTCGAAAATCACGGTAATCATGGGGCCGAACGGCTGCGGCAAAACGACTTTGCTGAAAACAATTATGGGTTTGATAAAACCAATGTCTGGGGAAATACTGGTAGGGGCGTGCCGCGCACGCCCGGGCGTATGCAATACGCCCCTACAAAAATTCGCACCGTCGCCGATGGAATGGATAAATCACGACGTGTTTATGATTGGCCAGGGCGCGCGAGTATTCCCGAATATGTCCGTGCGCGACAATATTGAAATCGCGACGCATTATTGGCCCGACCGGACGGAATTTCCGGCGCGACTGGATGCGGTTCTGAAACATTTTCCGGATTTGCGCGGCCGCCTGGACGACATGGCGGGCAATCTTTCCGGCGGACAGCAACAGATGGTGGCGCTGGCGCGCGGACTTATCAACAGACCGAAATTGCTGTTGTTGGACGAACCGTCGATTGGCCTTTCGCCGAAACTTATCGGCGACACTTTCCGCAAGCTGCACGAGATAAACAAAAAAACCGGCACCGGATTCGTCATCGTCGAACATAATTTGAAAACTTTGCTGCCGCTGACCGACAATGCGATAATCTTATCCCATGGCCGCATAGCATACGACGGCGCATCCGATGGCAAAACCCTTGCCAAAATGCTGGGCAAGATATTTTGATGTATTCGCGCTGATGTTATGCCCTTGAAATATTTTATATTTGATATAATATATGCGGCATGCCCGATAAAATTTATGTAATTTCCGATTACCTGAACGCGCAAGAAAAGCGCCTGGACAAGATTCGCCGGGAACTGCAAACCGTATCGGAAGAAACAAGCATACAGGGAAACATCAGCTGGCATGATAATTTCGAATACGAAGACGGCGCAAGACAGGAACGCATGTTGATTGAACAGATGCAGCAATTACAGCAGGATATGGCGCGGTATGTTATATGCGATGTTCCGAACAACGCGGCGCCAACCAAAGTCGATATATGGACGCGCATACGCATCTTGGAAATAAATTTGACAACGGGCGTCGACGCGGAAAAAGAAATCGACATTGTGCCGCTGGGCGCGGAAGATTTCAAAAACAGAAAGTACCATTATCTTGCCCCGATTGTCGCGCCCCTTATGGGACGATCGATTGGGGATACCAAAACCGTCCGTCTGCCCGGCGGTCAATTGGAAATCACAGTCCTGGGAATAGAGACGCTTAATTAATCCTGGGGGCGGGTATTCCGTTGCCCGAACCCCTATCCCCCGATTCATAAATTGTTATAGTATTTCAGTTTACTGTAAAAAACTTCCGGCGAATCTATCTCCACCAGTTTTCCGTGGTCGATCATCATCAATCTGGTCGCGACGCTTTGCACAAAACGCCTGTCGTGCGAAACGAATATGCACGTGTTGTCATTGTTCAACAGTTCGTCTTCCAGTTTTTCCTGGCCGTCTATGTCCAGATGGTTCGTCGGTTCGTCCAGGATGAAAAAGTTTTTATGCAAATGATGCAGCAGCAAAAAGAAATACCGCGCGCGTTCGCCGAACGACAGCGCGCCGATTTTCTTGCCCAATTCCTTGTACGGGAAACCGGCTTTGATTAACGACGTGCTGACACCCTGGTTGGACAGACCGGTCGCCGCCTGCAAATGGTCCGCTATGGTGGCGTCGGCGGGCAGCGAATCCATATTCTGGTCGAAATATCCCATGTTAACCTGGGGATTGAATTTGACGGCCGCGCCGCCTTCCGCGGCATACGCGGCCGCCAACGCTTTCAGACATTGCGTTTTTCCGGAACCGTTAACGCCCAGCAGCACGATTTTATCGCCCCTGGAAACATACAAATCATTTATGCGGAACAGCTTTTTTCCATCCGGCGTTTTGATGTCGCAATCCTTTATGCGTAAAACGACGTTCGGTCTGATTTGTTCCTGGCGCAGATTTATGTCGCGTTTCTTTTCCTTGTAGGCATCGGTCAGATTGTCCTTTATTCTGGCCGCGCGCGTCAGAATGGCCTGGTGCTTGCTTGTAAACTGGTCCCAGACGACAAGTTGCCGCGCCGCGCGTTCCAGCCGTTTGACTTCATCGGCCTGTTCCTGTCTTTTTTTCGCGTCCAGAATATCTTGTTTAAGAATAACATCGCGCGATTTGGAATAAGGCAGTTTGTGGTCGATAACATCGCCCGCCCGCAAAGTCAAAGTCCGGTTGGTGACATTGTCCAGAAACTGCCTGTCGTGACTGACCATTAAATAGGGACAGTCCAGACTTGTACGGAACCAGTTTTCCAAATGCAGAATCTTTTCCAAATCCAGATAGTTCGTCGGTTCGTCGAATATAATCAAATCGGGATTGCCCAGATTGGTCCGCGCAATCAACGCAAGACGCCGCCAGCCGCCGGACAGTTCCGAAATCTTTTTATCCCAATGGTCCGCGGGCGCGCCTATATTCTCCAATGCGACGTCGGCTTTCCATGCGTTGTAATCCCACGCTGTAGCCGGAATCGCGTCAAGCAACACTTCGCGCAGGGTCTTGTCTTCCAAGTCTTTCGAAATATCCTGTTCTATATATCCGATTTTGCGCAAATCGCGGCCGCGCATGACCGCACCCCGGGCCAGTTCCAATTGGCCCATCAGGATTTTCAGCAAAGTCGATTTGCCCGCGCCATTGTCGCCGACCAGTCCGATTTTATCGCTTTGGTTTATATTGAACGAAACGCCGCCAAGGATAACCTTGTCGCCGAACGAAAAAAATCCATTATCAATTGAAAGCAATGACATGACTTAACCTTTTTTTTATTACATAATTATAATATATTTCCCAAACATTCTTGTATGAAAAATTAAAACCCCGACAAAAGCCGGGGTCCGTGTGTCATGCGCGCAAGCATGCGTATCATGCTTGCCGCACGGCAACAGACCCCAAGATGTTGTGGGGTATTTTAATTTTGCAGTTAAGAGTATAAAAAATATACATGCCGCGCATTTAAACATAAAAATTTACAAAAGCAAGTTTAATGTTTTTATTTTTTATCGCTGCACTTTGCATAGGGCGCGGCCAGTTTCGGAATAATCCAGGGATTTTTTAATAAAAATTCGGACGTGCTGACACTGCGGCGCGCGTCAAACAAATGATGGTTTACTATCTTCCACTGTTCAGGCGTCAGATTGGCAACGATGGCGTTGGCCACGCATTCGCATATCCCATCCGTGGTCGGAGTTGTGCATTTATCGATAAGTTTTTTCACTTGTTCTTCCGGGCTTATCGCCTCTACAACTTTTCCGGCGACTTCGCTGACCTTGGCATTTCCGCCAAGCACGCTTGGCAAGGATAATGCGTATGCCGAAACGCTGAAACCACATAAGATTCCGATAAACAGGGTTTTGATTTTCATGAAAAACTCCTTTGCTTTTTCATATCCGGTTTAATGCGTAAAGTGGCGAATTTTCGACATGACCATTGCTATCTGATGTTCG
>WRJH01000040.1 GCA_009782315.1 Alphaproteobacteria bacterium | reverse complement strand
AAGGGGGGGGGCGGGGAAAGTGCCCAAGACCAAAAACACAGAAGCGGGCGTCCGCCTCGCGCCCCTACATTACAATAATTCCAGGCCTCTTTCGCGACCAATGCCATTAATAAATCCGGCAAGTTTCGGACCCTTGTCGCGGCTGACCAACAGCTGGTACAACAGTTTGTATGTTTCCATCGCGTCAAGGCCGTTTTGTTCTATCGCTGCGCCGATTTTATCTTGCAAATCTCGGTCGCCCAGTTCTATTTTCAAAACGTCGCGCAATCCGCCGATAAACGCCTTTTGCGCGTCCGTCATCGGAACATCGTCGCGGCGGCGGACGTTCAGCATGAATTTGAAATCTTCCGGCGCGTAATTTTTAATCCAATGAACGGCGCGCGTCGCGCGTTCCATATACCGCTGTTCGTCGCGTTCGTTCTTTATCTGCGCCGCGTAATATTCGCGTGTCTTTGCAATATCGAAATCGTTTATCTGCAATTGGTTGCACAGATGGCGGAATCCCGGCTGGAACGGCATTTCGTCCGGAATTTTTCCATCCATGTCGATTTGCGACAATTCGTAAACGCGGCGGTATGCGGCGCGTTTTCCTTCGTCCGCCGGGTCGATTCCGTATACTATGCGTTCCATGCTGTCGAAATTTTCGTAATTCCGCAAGACGTCTATATCGAAAGCGAAATTAAATTCCACGTCCGGTTTGTACGACGCAAAAAACCAGCGGACCATTTCCGGTTCGTAAATTTCCAAAACGCCTTCGACCGAAAAACCGTTGCCCGCCGAAGAAGACATTTTTTTCGTTTCACCCTTTGGCATCACGTTCGCGTACTGCGCATACACTGGAACGCCGCCGCCGTAAATTTCCGTGACCAGCGGTTTGGAACTGTCGAAAGAGCCGCCGGCCGAAGAATGGTCTTTGCCGCCCGGTTCGAAATCGACGCCTTCGAAAGCCCAACGCATGGGCCAATCCAGACGCCACGGCAATTTCAACCGCGTCGAAGTACGCAGGTCCAGCGTCTCTTTATGTCCGCACAATTTGCATTCGTAATCCAGTTTTTTGTTTTCGGAATCGTAATTGGAAAACGCCACGCGGTCGCGGTTGCACTGACTGCAATAAGTATTAATCGGATACCAGTCGTCGGTCAATTCCTGGGATTTGAATCGCTGCATGATTTCGCGGATTCTGTCCTGGGCGTCCATGGTCTTTATAACCATGCCGTTGTATTTTCCGGCGCGGTACAGATTGCTTTGATAAATGTATTCAATCGACGTGACGCCGACCCGCGGCGCGACGCGTTCCAGCGACACTTCGTTGTGCCGCGCGTAAGAGCTTTCCGTGCCGTAAACGTCGGGAATGTCTACAATCGGCTGGTACAATAATTCTTTCAGCATTTCCTGCTGCGGCATATCGGCGGGCACTTTGCGGAAAGTATCGTAATCATCCCAAGAATATATGAACCGCACATTTTTGCCCATGTGCGCCAATGCGCGCGCGACCAGTTCCGTCGTGATTATCTCGCGGAATTTTCCGATGTGAATCGTGCCGGACGGGGTGATGCCGCTGGCCAGAGTATACAAATCCTTGTCGCCTTTTTCGGCGATTATCTGCCTTGCTATTATATCGGCCCAGTGATTGTTTTGATTTTCCATTACAGATAGTCCTTTGTTTTCAAATATTCCGAATAATCCGCGACGGATTCTTCCAGTGTCATGAATTTATGGTCAAACCCCGCGGCGCGCAGTTTGTCCATGTTTGCCTGTGTAAAATACTGATACTTCGGTTTCAAGTGCTCCGGCATGTCGATGTATTCAATATTCGGTTTTTTGCCGACCGCCGCAAACATAGCGTTCGCAATATCGTTCCAAGAACGCGCGACGCCGGTGCCCAGGTTGTATATCCCCGTAACGCGCGGATTTGAAAGCAGCCACCACATAGCTTCGACTATATCCTTTACATAAACGAAATCGCGCATCTGTCCGCCGTCGGGATATTCCGCGCGATATGATTTGAACAATTTCATAACGCCCCGGGTCGCGACATCGTCGAACGCGTTGCAGATTACGCCGACCATGTTGCCCTTGTGATATTCGTTCGGACCGAATACATTGAAAAATTTCAGACCGCAAACTTTGCCCAGCCGGCCTGTGTTTTGCAGCCACAAATCGAACATCTGTTTGGAATATCCGTACATGTTCAGCGGCCGCAAATCGTTCAGCGCGGATTCGTCGTCATTATATCCGGATTCGCCGTCGCCGTACGTTGCCGCACTGGACGCGTATATAAACGGAATGCCGCGACCGGTCGCATATTCGGCAAGCGTTTTTGAATATTCGAAATTGTCCCGGATGTACAAATCGCCGTCGGTTTTTTGCGTGCTGCTTTCCGCACCCATGTGAACGATTGCGGTTATATTGTTAATTTCCGAAAGTGCGCGCAGAAAATCGTCTTTCTGCATATAGTCCAAGAATTTTTTGCCCAAAAGGTTTTTCCATTTTTCGGAATTGTCCAACTGGTCGACAACCAGAATGTCGGTGACGCCCATCCGGTTCAGTTTCCATAAAAAACAGCTTCCTATGAATCCGGCGCCGCCGGTTACGACTATCATGACTGTACCCCTTTTATAAAAAACGGACGCATAAAAGCGCCCGCGAATTTTTCTCACAGGCGTTTTTAACTGAATTTTTTCAAGTTCGCATACATTTGTTTTATCTTTTATTTCACAGCCACCCTACGCTAAAGCTACGGGTGGCACTACTTCGCTGTGAACTGCTCGCTATTCGTGTGGCTTGCCACACGAAGCTGCGCAGCAGCGAAGTGTGGTGCGAGCAAAGGGGCTCGAACCCTCGACCTCAACCTTGGCAAGGTTGCGCTCTAGCCAACTGAGCTACGCTCGCACGGGTCAGATATTGGCACAGAATTCCCCCGATTGCAAGGAAATTTATTTGCCGTTCTTTTTACTTTCCAGTTTCAGCATGTCCAGCAGCGATCTGGCGGCTTTTTTGTTTTCTTTATCCAGTCCACCGGTCTTTATCAATTTTTCAATGTAATTTATGCCGGAATTCAAGGTTTTCACCTCTATCTTGCCATGCCCCGTCAAATCGTCGCGAAACCTGTCGGCCATAGCGGCGGCTTTTTCATACCTTTCGCCCAGCTGTTGCATGGCATTGATGATTTCCGCGCCCCTCTGAAATGCTTCCGATTTTTTGACTTTTTTACCGCCGCCGAACGGATTCCAAAACTTTGTTGTTTTTTCTTTTGGCGCATCGGTTTTTGTTTTCTTTGGCTTTTTTGTTTTTTCCGTTTTTTCTTTCTTTGGTTTTTCCACCGGCGCATCGCGCGTCTCTTCCGGTTCCTTATCCCCGCCGAACAGTCCATGCAGCCCCATCGTGCCAAGCCCCCACGGAACTTTTACGGAATTGAATTCCGTATTGGTTATTGTTTTGGTTTCGCCGGGTATGATCTCTGTAACTGTTTTTGTAATCGTTTCCATGGAACCGCTGTGTTCGACATACGGCGAATAAGGCCCGGTCGGCGCGCCCGGGAACGGCCCCACCTGGTTGTTGCCGGAAATCGCCGGGTTCATGGTATTGAACGTCGAACGGACGGAATCGGTCAGATTGACCGTATCGCCATTTATGGAATTAACCAAATCCAGGCGCATGTCGTTAGTTATGCCCTGCGCTTCGAATACTTTCGGCCCGACGAACATGTTGTTGCCATGACTGCCGTCTTGGAACGTCAGGTTGGTCGGAATTCTGGCGCCGGCATCATGCGCAACCAACAGATAACGGATTGCGTCGTCGCGGGACATTCCCTGGCTCATCAAGCTGTCCAGACGCGATTCCAAAAGGTCCGGATTTGATTTGTACCAACCTTTCAGGATATTCTCGCTGGAATCGACCGCGCCGCTTTTATAGACAGTTTCGGTTTCCGTGCGAGTCTTTGTTTGGTCGGGTTCTTTGACAGTCGTTTCGGTTGTTTCTTTGGTTTGGAAAACCGTGTTTTCGGGATTGCGTTCGTTGTACGCATTTATTTGGGCATTGGCGAACATACGTCCGCCGATACCGCCGCCAACCGTCGCGATTACATTGGCCAGCGCCCACATCATCGATTCCACGGCGCTTAAACCCGAAGCTTTGGCGTCTTTGAACATCGCAACCGCGCCGCCGCCCGCGCCCAGGACCAGCGCGCCGTATCCCAAATACATGGCGGCCGCGGTCAGACCCGCCGCGCCGAAAAGCATGGCGAACAATGCCAGCGCGGTCGTGCCCAGCGACGCCATCATTTTTTTATCTTTCAACATGGCGTTCATATCGTCCGGCAGACCTTTGTCCCGTTGTCGTTTGCGCCATTTCTGGATTTGCCAGCCAGCCATCGAAATACTGGTCACGACGCCGATAACGGCGACGGATGCGGCCACGCTGAGCCCGGCGGTCGCAACAGCCGCGGCGGCGATTGTTGTAATCGCGGCCGACGTCAGGAAAGCAACACCGCCCCCGATTAATATTTTCTTGACCAACTCTATGCGTTTGGCGCGGTTTTTCCGGGCGATCGCGCTTTTCAAAACATCTTTGGCCGCGCCGTCTGTTTCAGCATCCGCATCGTCGGCAATTTTGGAACCGTCTGCGACATCGACAATTTCAGGGTCGGTGATATCAATACCATCGGAACCGTCGGTCATATCGGAGAATCCGAAATCAATACCGTCAGTCGCATCGTGCATGTCTTCTTCGGTTTCCTTTTCCGACTTCTCACGACGTTTGTCGATTTTTTCGATCGGTTTGAAAAGTTTGGCAACAAGTTCCCCGAATATTTTTCCGCCGCCGCCCAATTTTTGTTTCAATCGAAACGCAAATCCTTCGGTTCTCTTTCCGTGGTCGTTCATAATGGCCTGGTACGCCAATTCTGAAATTTCGCCGCCCGTCTGGCGCAATTCATCCGATATTCTTATCACTTCTTTCGGGTCGGAAAACTGTTCCGGATTTTCCAGAACCATTTTTCTTATTTTGTCGGCATGGACCGCGTTGAACAGTTCGAACATCAGCTGTTTATTCATTTCATCGCGCAGCCATTCCCGGGTCGGGGTTTCCGGTTTCGCCATATTTGTCCGCGCGATGGCGGCGCGGACGAGTTCTATGATATCGAACAGTTTGCTTTTCTTATCAACCTTGCACCCGGGTTTGTATTCCGCGGATTTTTTATTCTTTTCATCGCGGAACTGCGGAATAACATTTCCCTTTTTATCCAAGAATTTGTATTTCGACGCGTCTTTCAAAGTTTCCGGATCGGGGTCCAGTTCGGCCAGCCGCTTTACCAAATCTTCGTACTGTTTTTCGATTTCCCGTTCTTTGTCGGGCGCGGTCACCGCATCGTCCTTTGGCGGCATTTCATCCAGTCCGTGAAATTCGTCGATTTCTTTAAGGATTTGTTTTATTTTCTGTTTGTTTTTATCTATTTGTTTGATTTTTTTATTGTCCAAAAATTTCCGCAAATCCGGCCGGCGCGCGTCGAACATCTTTTCGCTGGCGTCGCAAAAGTTTGAAAGACTTTCCGGTTCATACGCTTTCTTCTGCGCTATGTCCCTGTCGAAATTAATGGACCGTCCGTCCATATGATCGGCCAGTTTTTTTATGAATTCTTTCAGGACGGCGTCGCTATATCTTGTGTCATTTTTTCCGCCGATTTGTTCTTTTAATCCATTGTATGCGTCCGCCAATGTTTCCGGCGGCAAAAGATTAATAAGAGACTCCTTGCTGCTGGGATTGTCGAAAAGCTCAACCACCACCAATCTGGCGAATTCTTTCTCCTCTTCGGGCGACATTTTTCCTATGCGCGCAAAAATTTCGGCTGTTTTTTCAGGGTCGTCTGTGACATCATCATTTATATCATCGCCCGAGATTTTACCCATTCTGTAAAGGACTATTAATCTTGTCAGGTTAAGACTGCGCAGGTCGCTGTGGATGTAAGGGGTTTTGGCAGTTTCGGAACCGTCTGTGACATCGGCGGTTTCCGGCGCGCCTTTTTCGGCGTCTTGCTCCATTTTGGCAATGACGGCCATCAGGCCGGCTTTTTTCTTGCGGGATTCATCCTGTGCCGCTTTTTCTTTTGCGGCCCTTTTCTTGTCGGCTTTTGCCTTTGCGGCAGCTTCTTTTTCCCGTTTTTTCTTTTCGACCAATTCCTCCTTTTCCCGTTTTTTCTTTTCGGCTAATTCTTCCTTTTCTCGTTTTTTCTTTTCGGCCTCTTTTTTCTCCTTGGCCGCCTTGGCGACGGACCCCAAACGTTCCCCGTTCATTATCTTTTCAAAAGCCGCCATGGCGACAGATTCATATTCGGAATACTCGGCGACCCACTCCAACACCTCTTCGTCCGTTATCTTTTCAAAAGCCGCCATGGCGACAGATTCATATTTGGAATACTCGGCGACGTCCGCCAATATATTATTGTCCGTTATCTTTTCAAAAGCCGCTTTGGCTACAGATTCATATTTGGAATAGTTGGCGACGGACCCCAAACGTTCCTCGTTCATTATCTTTTCAACAGCAGCCTTGGCTACAGATTCATGTTCAGAATATTTGGCGACGCGTGCCAACACCTCTTCGTCCGTTATCTTTTCAACAGCCGCCAAAACGACAGATTCATATTTGGAATACTTGGCGACCCACTCCAACGCATTCTTGTCCGTTATCTTTTCAAAAGCCGCCATGGCGACAGATTCATATTTGGAATACTCGGCGACCCACTCCAACACCTCTTCGTCCGTTATCTTTTCAAAAGCCGCCATGGCGACAGATTCATATTTGGAATACTTGGCGACGTCCGCCAATATCCCAT
>WRJH01000039.1 GCA_009782315.1 Alphaproteobacteria bacterium | reverse complement strand
GTTGAACGACCGGCGGCGGATTAATCATATTTTCCGGTATGTTGACGTTGTTCAATATTATGATTCCTTCGCGGGTGCGGGTGCTGGACGCGACGGACGAAAGGTTGCCGGTGTCGGGATAGAATTTTGGCGCGACTCTGGCCGGTTTCACAGGCGCGGGTCCGGCGGCGGTTTTATCCCCGGCGGACAGCGCGACTTTGCTTTCGCATCCCGCGGGATTTTGCAGCACGGTCATAGCGTCGCCGAATCGGTCGCGGCATTCGGCTGCGGTCGCGGACTGTCCGGTTGACGCCGCGGCGACCCAGCAGTCGAATTTCGCCTGGGCCTCGGCCGCGATTTCCGGGCACATGTCGGACGCGTCGTTCTTTAACGCGCCGATCAGGGCGTCAAATCCAAAATTCATTTCCGCGATTGTGTTGTTGTCGGATATGGGCCAGTTTCTTGCCGCTTCCGGCATTGGGGTGTCGCCGGAAAACGCGGTCACCGCCTTGTTCGCGAACATTTCGCCCAATTCGAAATTACCGGCTTCGCGCGCGTTCCATATCGCGAAAGACCGATAGTTGACGGCCAGCATGGTAAGGAATGGGTCGTTGTGCTGATTGGCCCGAACGTTCAGGTTTTCCACATAGTCGACGGTCGGCGTCGGCCGCCATTCGTTATTGTTCGCACCGCCGCATGCGGCCAGAGACAAAGCGCATAAAACGTAAATCTTTTTCATAAACAACCCTTCCTTTTGACAATTATAAGATAAAAGGGCAATCCGGGGCAAGGGAAAAATTGGCAATTAGCAATTATCAATTGACAATTATATTGACTTTTTCAGCGGTTTATTATATAATGGTCGTGAACATTCGTTCAGATTATAGTTTCCCATATAAATTGCTAATTGCTAATTGAAAACGGAGTTTTTCTATGCACGTAAACGAACTTAAATCCAAATCGCCGCAGATGCTGCTTAAAATGGCCGAAGACATGGGCATCGAAAACCCGTCGCAACTGAACGTACAGCAATTGCGGTTCGCCGTATTGCGCGTCGTCGCGATGGATAAAAAAATCACGCTTATCGGCGACGGCGTTCTGGAACGCATGCAGGACGGGTTCGGATTCCTGCGCGCTCCGGAATCTAATTATCTGGCCGGGCCGGACGATTTGTACGTGTCGCCGACGCTTATCAGAAAATACGGATTGAAAACCGGCGATTATGTCGAAGGCGTGATACAGGCGCCCGCCAACGACCAGGAAAGATATTTCGCGCTGGAAACAATTGAAAAAGTAAACGGCGGCGATACCGAACGCATTCGCCACCGTGTGTCGTTCGACGACATGACGCCGTTGTACCCGGATAAAATGCTGACCATGGAAGTTGCGGACGACAAGGAAAAGGGCCGCAGTCTGTCCGCCCGCGTCATCGACCTGATATCCCCGACGGGCAAGGGCCAGCGCAGTCTGATTGTCGCGCCGCCGCGTACGGGTAAGACTGTCATGCTGCAAAACATCGCGCATTCCGTCGCAACCAATTATCCGAACGCGAAACTGATTGTTCTTTTAATAGACGAACGTCCCGAAGAAGTCACGGATATGAAGCGCAGCGTAAAGGGCGAAGTGGTATCGTCGACGTTCGACGAACCCGCGGCGCGCCATATACAGGTCGCCGAAATGGTTATCGAAAAAGCGAAACGTTATGTAGAGGGCGGCGAAGATGTTGTCATTCTGCTGGACTCTATCACCCGCCTGGCGCGCGCTTATAATACCGTCATGCCGTCGTCCGGAAAAGTTCTGACCGGCGGCGTCGACGCCCAGGCGCTGCAGCGGCCGAAAAGATTTTTCGGCGCCGCGCGCAATATAGAAGAGGGCGGCAGCCTTACCATCATAGCAACCGCGCTGGTCGAAACCGGTTCCAAAATGGACGAAATTATTTTCGAAGAGTTTAAGGGAACCGGAAACAGCGAAATCATTCTGGACCGCAAGCTGTCCGACAAACGCGTATACCCGGCGATTGATATAACGCGCAGCGGAACGCGCAAAGAAGACCTGTTGGTGTCGAAAGAAACTTTGCAAAAAATGTGGGTTTTGCGCCGGATTATCAATCCGATGGGAACGTTGGAGGCAATGGAATTCTTACTCGACAAAATGCGTACGACGAAAACGAATGCGGATTTCTTTACCGCAATGAACGGATAAAATGTGGGGGCGCGTATAACGCGCCCCCGAAATTATAAAAACGAATCGGCATTGCTGTCGGTTCGTTGGGTGTATTATAAAAGGGTATTAATTATTCGTCAAGTAAATTATTTTCAAAAAACGAAAATATTTATATTGAATAAAGTCCTTTGCAAATATATATAAAGGTCTGCAAACACAACCAATGGAGTGCCCATGCAAAAATCCCAAAACAACCGCGCAACATCCCGTCCGACATCAACGGCGGGCAAAACCAAAGGAGGGTCATTTCAAAAATTTCCAAAAACTTTATTCGGCTTTTACTGGACGATATTGAAATCGCACCGCTGGTATGCCATAACGACCGCCGTCACGGGCGTTGTTTTGAATGTCCTTGGGATTGTGATATATCCGTTCACGATGTCAAAAATCTATTCGGTGTTTGATTATTCGGGTCCCGATTTTTGGGACTATGTCGGCGGCGTCATGTTGTTGGTCGGTGTTTTGTATTTGGGGATTATTCCTTTGCGCATGCTGCGCGACGCATACGCCAGCAGGATGCGCCCGCGTATAAGTCAGGAAATCCGCACAATTCTCTACGACCGGCTGTTTGCTTCGGATTATCGGTTTTTTCTGGATAAAAACACGGGCTATATCCAAAACCAGGTCAGTAATATATATAATCGCTTTCATAGCCTGACCACCGGCATAGTTGTACAAGTTTTGGGCATTATAGTGGGTTTAAGCATTATATTCGAAATGATGGGCCGGGTGAATATGTACGTCGCGTTGATTATCTGCGGATATGGATTTTTTACGCTTGTGTGGCATTTGCTGTCCATGCGACGCCGGGCGCGGCTGTCGTCCGCCGCGTCGAAAGTGCACTCTAAATTGCAGGGAACGCTTTCCGACAGCATACTGAACTTTACGACCGTAAAGATATTCGCATCGGCGGACCAAGAACAGGGGCACATAGCCAAGGATAAAGACGACCATCTGCGGGCGAGTTGGTCGGCCGACAGATTCAGGATGTTAAGCGAACAGTTGCTGGCTTTTGCCCAGGATGTCGCGCGATTGGGTCTGATATTTTTTTGCATATATTTGTTTTACAAGGGCGAAATGGGTGTCGGGGGATTTGCGCTGGCGCTGGCGGCATGGAACAGGTTTGAAATGCAATTCATAAGATTTGGCAACATTCTGACCGGCGCGACAACAGATTATGCCGAAGCAAAGCAGGCATGGGGCGAAATAATGGTTCCGCAGTCCATAGGGGACAAACCCGGCGCGAAACCGCTGGCCGTAAAACGCGGCGCGATTGAATTGCGCGACATTTCTTTCCGGTATAATCCGAAAAAATGGGTGATAAGCAATCTGTCGTTGAAAATCAAACCGGGCGAAAAAATCGGAATCGTGGGACTTTCCGGCGCGGGCAAAACGACTTTGTCGCACTTGCTTTTGCGCCTGTTCGACGTTCAACACGGCGGGATTTTCGTCGACGGCCAGAATATAAAGAATGTCCAGCAAAATTCTTTGCGCCGCCAAATCGCATTCGTGCCCCAGGATATGTCCCTGTTCAACCGCACCCTGCGTCAGAACATAGGATATGCAAGACCGGGCGCAACAGACAAAGAAATCGAACGCGCCGCGAAATTGGCGGACGTTCATGATTTCATAATGTCCACCGAAAAAGGATACGATACGGTTGTCGGCGGCCGCGGATTGAAACTGTCGGGCGGTCAGAAACAGCGTATCGCAATCGCCCGCGCGATATTGAAAAACGTGCCGATATTAATATTGGACGAAGCGACGTCCGCATTGGATTCCGAAACCGAAGCAACGATACAAAAATCGTTCGACGTTTTGATGAAAGGCAGGACGACGATTGCGATTGCGCACCGCCTGTCCACTTTGCGGAAAATGGACCGGATTGTAGTGATGGACAAAGGAACCGTTGCGGAACAAGGAACGCACGCAGCGTTGTTGAAAAAGAACGGCATATACGCGCGCCTTTGGAAAATGCAATCGGGCGGGTTTATACAGGGGTAATAATACGTAGGGGCAAATAATTATTTGCCCCTACCATTTAATAAAAACAAACAAAAATGAAAACATACATAATATTATTTGCGGCCATGGCCGCTTTTTTATTTGGCGCATACCTGGCCGGCGGTCGCATTGCGCGTGAAAAATGCCGCGCGGAATATTCCGCGGCGGCGGTCGACAACATAACAAAATACAACGAACAAAAAAGGAAAATCGATGCGCAAGTTTTTAATACCACCACTGTTGATATTCGTCGCATCTTGCGCGACGCGTACACAATCGCCGATTAGCGTATGTCCGCCTTGCGAACCAATTTGGGGCAGGGCCGCCGATTGGGAAGTCATCAGCGACGATTTGGCAAGGAATATTTACAGACATAACAAAATGTGTAGGTAATAGGTATTAGGTATAAGGTATTAGGTGAGAGATGATTGAGAGGTTTTGATTCGTGAAACTAAAAGTTTTATAATCTCTTCACAATCACTATAAATGCTGTTGAATTCTGGTTCTGTTAAAAAAGATGATTCTTTTAACAATTTCAACTAGTACAAAGTTTCAGAACATTCTTTTAAGGCAATTTGGCTTTTGGCGATAAAATCTTTTTTGCTGGCGCCGTATTTGGCTTCGGACAAATTGGCGGCAACGCTTGTCCCAGAGCGCAAAATTTGTTTCGATATTATAAATTCTTTTTTGTTGTTTTGTAAATATTTGAATAATTTTGCAATTCTATAAGAAAACAGTTCACTTTTGTGCAAGGCAATATTTTTTATAATCATTGCTTAATACCTTATACCTATTACCTTATACCTATTACCTAATTTGCGTCAGGACCGCCTCCGCCGCGGTCAGCGTCCGGCGCAGTTGCGTTTCGTACGCGGCGCAGTCTTTGGCGATAGTGCTGCGATAAATGCCCAGCAGGTTCTGCGCGGCATAAAAGCACGGCGGCAGATGCTGCATGCAATATTCGTGCCCGGCCATGAACGCATTTGGTCCGCGGGCACGGCTTTCAAAATCCGAAAAATTTATCCCGGAGAGTGTCGCGCCCAGATTAGCCATGCTATTGTTGCCGGATGCGGCGAACGTTTCGCCCCACAGTGTTTCCAATTCGGCGTCTGTTATTTGGGCGCCGGGATTTCCGCCGCTTTGCAAGATTACGATTTGACGCAAAGCGTCGTTTATCGCGGGTCTGTACGTGCCGTCGATTTGGGCCAGGCGCGTGCTGCAATAACATCTGTTGTACGCGGTGTTCGGCCGCGCGCAGTATCCGTCCATACAGTCGGCGTACCCGGCCAGACATTGTTCGATAGACATACTGCTGGTGGGATTATAGACAGTCGATTGGGTTCGTTCGGCCGAAATTGGGCCGCCCCTGGACGTGGTCGCCCTGGGCACGACTTGCCGCTGGGGCGCCGTTTGGCGCTGGCCGCCGCCGGTTGCCGGCCCGGCCGCGCGGGCGGCATTCGGCGCCGCTGTCGGAAGACCTGCGCTGCGCGCCTGTGTTGTTGCGGCTTGCCCCCCAGAGTTTGGGCGTTGTATTACCCGTCGCGGTTGCGCGGTGTTTTGCGCCTGTGGTTGGTGTTGATTGTTTGCGGCGCGGCCGCTGCCGGAAATCGCGGGTACGAACGATGCGGCCGGCGTAATTCCGGACCCCGTGCCGGCGCGGGCGAAAGACGCGGCCGGGTTGGGCGCGCGGTATGTGCCGGTCGGGCGCAGCCGTTCGCGCATAGTGTTGTTCATAAACGGTTCCATCATATTAAAAGACGTCGGCGTCATATAATCGGTCGGGTTGTTCGAAGTATCGCCGGACAGCGCCGCGACAGAGGTTCCGCGCGGCGTCGCGATTACCGCGGCCGGCGCCGCCTTGGCGGCGCAGAGCATAGAGCATAGAGCATAGAGCATAAACCGTTTGTTCATTATGATTCATTTTAACAAAATCTGATAAAAAATAACAAGACGATAATTTTGCGAATCGGGTGTTTTTGTGATATAATCCCCACGCAATAAAAGGAGAGAGAGAAATGGACATTAAAAATCCATTATTGGAACTTGCGCATCATTTTGCGCAGATTGATAAATTATTCAATGCGCATCATCTGGACGCTGGCGAGCGTCTGGCAACAATCCGGGAACTGGGCAAGAAAACGGAAATTTTACGGAAAAGGGCGCTGTTCTATATCGCTTCGGACGGCAAAGAGCGGGCTTCGGCGTAAATTCGGTCGTTTTTTTGTTGAAATTCTTTGATTGTTGGTTTATAATCGCGGTATGGCAGAATTATTTATGTCTTTTTATTCCTTTGACCACGCCCGTTTGGGCAACTGTTAGCGTACTTTTAATAATGTAATAAATCAGCGGCTTGCCGGCCGAAGCCTTGGCATAGGACGGCGGATTGTGCTATAATTAACAAAAAAAGGAATTAATCATGAACCTTAAACCAACGGCGCCCCTTTCGGGATTCATCGAACTTTTACCCGTGCAACAGCGGTGTGCGGACGAATGCGCGCGCCGGATGCAGAACGTCTTGAAAACGGCGGGATTTTCGCGCCTGGACCTGCCGGCGATTGAACGCGCCGAAGTTTTAACCGACAAAGACAACTGGGACGAAATCGAGACCCAAATGTTCCTGTTTGAAAAAGGCGACACCAAAATGGGTCTGCGGTACGACGGCACCGTCGGGCTGGCCCGGTATGTCGCCGGAAACCTGAACGATTTGGCGTTTCCTTTCCGCGCGTACCAGTTTGCGCGGAATTATCGGGGCGAACGGCCGCAGCGCGGCCGGTATCGCGAATTTTACCAGATGGATTTGGATATTC
>WRJH01000038.1 GCA_009782315.1 Alphaproteobacteria bacterium | reverse complement strand
TTTCTTTAAAGATGCTCTTACTTTCATTTCTATATTTATTTTTTTTATTTGTATCTGAATGAAATCCGACCTTTAGTCAAGTCATACGGAGACATTTCTACTTTTACCTTATCACCGGGAAGGATTTTAATGTAATGCATTCTCATCTTTCCCGAAATATGTGCCGTAATTTCATGTCCGTTTTCCAATTTAACGCGAAACATGGTGTTGGGCATTTTGTCCGTAACAATGCCGGAAAAAACAATCACATCGTCTTTTGCCATAATAAAATCCTTAATTTAAGTCTATAGCCGATAGTCTATAGTCTAAAGTCGATGTTTGCAACTATAAAATCCGCCGATTCTCGACTTTCGACTTCCGACTTTCGACTAAATATGATAAAATAATATAAATATGAAAAGAACAATCGCGATTTTTGCGACGGCTTTGCTTTGTGCGCCCGCTTTTGCGCAAAGGGTCGAACAGTCGCGCGCCGCGGCGGCGCCTGTTGCGCGGGCCGCCGCGCCGGCTGTCCAGGCACGTTCGGCCCAAACCGTTCAGCCGCGCGCCGCGGCGCCCGCAGTATCGGCGCGTTCGACGGCCGCGCCCCGCCCTGCGGCGGCATCGGCGCGGACGGCAACCGTCGCGCAACGGAATATTGCGCCGGCGCCTGTCCCGCGAAGCCTTGGCGAAGCGGGACGCAGCGCGCTGGCCCCCGCATCTGCCAGCATGTCCAACGATTACAACAGCTGTCGAGACGCGTATTTCACATGCATGGACCAATTCTGCGCAAACATGAACCCGGCGTTCCGCCGCTGCGCGTGCAGCGCGCGCATCGATTCTTTGCGCGAAATGGAACGGTCGCTGAAACAGACCGGCGACAGCCTGCAAGATTTTGCCGATTTGCACATCGACGCCATACGCATGTCCGCGGCCGAAGTCGCGGCAATGGTCAGCGCATCGGTCGGCGAGACGGCGGCATCCCAAACGCGCGACAAATCCGCCGCCGCACAAACGCTTTCCGGCGTAACGTCCGTATTGAACAATGCGCGGGATAACGCGCTTTCCACATCCGGCACATTGGACATTGGCGGCTCTACCGCCCAGATATGGTCGGGCAGCGACCTTATCGGCAGCGCGGACATCGCGGCGCTTTCCGGGCGCGCGCTGCACGACCAGGTTCATGCCCAATGCACGGAATTAGCGCTGCCGCTGTGCCCAAGTCGGTCGACGTTAAGCATGGCGGCAAGCGCGTACGGAATGTATATAGAACAGGACTGCAACGCCGTTCTGTCGTCGCTGGAAAACAAAAAGACGGCGGCCCAGGCCGCGACAAGACAGGTCGAACGCGCGGTGGGCGCGGCGCGCCTGGACACGTACAACGCGCATAATTCCACCGCGATAAACGAATGCATCGCCCAGGTCCGCAAAGACATAACCGGCGACGGCGCATGCGGCCCGGGATTCGTGCGTTGTCTGGACACGTCCGGCATGTATCTGAACGTGATAACCGGCGCGCCGATATACAGCCCGAATTTTTACCGGCTGGAAACCATGATTTCATTGTCGGGGGACCCGCTTTTGAACAACCAGAACAATTCGTTCATATCGCTTTTGGAACGGTATAAAGACGTGGCGCGACGCGGGCTTGACACCTGCCGCGATGTCGCGGCCAGCGTGTGGACGGAATTTATGCGCCAGTCGCTGGTCGAAATTTACCAGGCCCAGCAATCCAGAATAACAAAGGTAAAATCGGAATGTTTGGACACTTTGAATAAATGTTACGACGACAATTTGAAAAACCTGCGCGATTTTTCCAATATTGCGGAACAACAGCTTTTGGGTCTGCGCATAGAATTGTCAGAAGAGCTTTGCCGCGACCATCTGACCACGTGCAGCAATCTGTACGGCGGCGGAGAGGCGGGCCTGGCCGAACTGCGCAGTCTTTTGCACGGCATAGGGACCAGCCGCATATCCGACGGCTGCAAGGCGTCGCTGGAAAAATTTGCAACGCAAAGGTGCACGCCGCACGCCGCCAACATAGCCAATATCCATAACGATTATCCGTGGGATTGCCGCATGCTTGCGCCGGGCGGATTGGGCGCCACGCTGGCCCAGAATATGGACCAATTTGATGTTGACACATCCGGGAACATAACTATAGGCGTCCGACCCGAAATTATTGAAACAGAAATCATCATCATACCTCCTCCCCCGGGCGGATACCGTGGCGGCGAAGATGAAGACGAGACAATTTCTGTCAACGCTGTCGTATCCTGCCAGGCCGGCAACAACTCTATCTTTTGCATGCTGTACAACCATGCCAAGGACTATTGCGTGCGGCCCAGCGATGCGTTGTCGGCAAACTTTATGATGCCCACCAAAGTCCTGATAGACATCAGCGAAGTTATGGACGACCTGACCTCCAAAATGAGACAGCAATTGAAAACGGTGTGCGAAAAACCGGATTTTGGAATCAAAGGAAGTTGGGTAACAGCAAATACGACCATAAAAACATGCGACAATGTCTGGCTGTCAGTTCAAAAATTAGAGTTTCAAAAGTGCGTAAATATTGGAGAATGTCTCTCCCACGATGAACAGAATTGCAGCTGCAGTATCGACAAAGCAAACGAAGCCTTAAATTTTTGTAACAGCTTTATCCAAACGACAAACGCGGATTTTGATTGGGGATATTGTACGCGCATATCAAATTAATGGAAAAATGGACCAAAACAACACTAACTTAGTTAATACCTAACGTATTCTGCGACCGGGTTCGGCCGATGTCGTATATCCTATAACCATATTAAGATTTGTTTCCATATTAAGGAAGTTCCTGATTCTTGTTTGAATCTGTTGTTGCGTCGCCGGGATTTGTGCGTTTGTGAATATAACATGAATATCGCTTCCATAAATTACCACATCAGTACCGTTTTCATTTACATATAAGTCCCGTGGTACTTTTGCATATGTTACGTTACTATTTCTGACATCAAAATATGTTTGACATGGAACCCCATTTGTAGATCTCCTATACTCCGGATCCAATATCGGTATCAGTCGGATTTGGGTGCCTGTCGCCGCCTGTACCTGCGGGTATGCGGTCTGATAACTTCCGCTGGCTTGCACCCGCCGGTTCGACGCACGCAACATTTGCCAAGACTGGTCCGTGCCGGTCGAATCGCCTATGGTGCTTATACTCATAGGCGCGGTTGCACCAATGCCCGGCGCACCGGGAGACATGGCATACGTCGTAATAATCGGATCGACATGAAACAGCAACACATACTCGTCCGCTTGTTTGTTTGTCGACGGCGTCTGCATTAATGCCAAGACGTTATTAGTGACATTCCCCATCGCCTTGCGTCCACCCGGCAGTCCCAGACTATCCTGGACGGCAACTACGACCGTGCGCCCCCAATTTGCCACCCGCGCCAGGTTCGCCGCGTTCGCGCCATGCATATTCCATACAACCGTATCTATTTCAGTGGAATGGTACGGCAGGTTACTGCCGTCGATGCCATAATAAACTTTGTTAAATGACGGCGGCGGGTCTTCTTCTTCGATTTCCACCGCGTTTCCTTGGCCCGCAGCATCGAACAGCGGCAAATCCTGTTCGCCAACCGTCCATTTATGCGGATTCGCGCGCAGATTCGGCCGGTCCGGTTTGCCCAACGGAACCCAATCTTCATTGTATCTTAATAATATTCCGGATTCTGTCGGCCAAATGCCCAAATCCGCCCAGTTCAATTGAATTTTTGGACTGGTCAGGCCGGCGACACCGGATACGATATCCGGCAGCTGGCCCCTGTTAATATCAATAGAGCCGATCGGAACAATAACTTGCGATACATATTGCACGTCTGCGGAATCCGCAATGGCCGAAAATTGTCCGATAAGTTCGGAAGCGGAATTGACGGCGGGAAACGTTACAACACGGGTTTGTACTTCCAACGCTCCCTGTTGTGCGGATGGGAACAATGCATAATCCGCCGGCGTCACCAGCCATTTGCTTTGATTATGCGAATTCGCGGCCAGGTTTGGATTGCGCAACCGCACCCAGTTGCCCGCATAACTGAACAATATGCCGGCGGCGTCCGGATAAATATTCGCCCAATTCAAATTTACCGCGGCGTTCATGCCCGCGACGCCATCGGTCAGCGGCGCCAACTGGCCCGACGCAACGCTTATCGGCGCAACGTTCACGATAATCCGCGTGTACGGCACGGCGAAAGAATCGGCAATCGCCGCGAACGACTGTATAAAATTTTGTGCGGACGAAATGTTGAACAGAATATCCCGAATTTCCGGCGGCTGGATTTCTTTTTCCATCACCGCATCGCCCGCGCCCGCATCAACGAACCGCGGCAAATCGTCGGCCGTTACTATTAATTTATACGGTTTTGCGGAAAGCGGCGGCATGCCCATCGGTATATAATGATTATCAAATCCGAACTGAATCTCTTCGTGCCCGGCGTAATAACCCGCGCTGTTCACGTCGACGTTCGATTTCCCGCGCAGACGGCCGATGCGCGCGGCCAGCGAATCGCGCTGGGCCGCCGTGAAAGGCATATCCGCCATATTGACGATGACATAATTGGAAAGGGTATCCGCCCGCGCGATAATTTCCGGAAATTTTTGTTCGAAATTAACCACGGACCCGATATTGTATTCCAATGTTTTTTCCGGCGGGGCCTGTTCCGTGACGGCGTCGCCCTGGCCCGCTTCTTCGAACATTTCGACTTCGTCCGCCGGGACTGTAAATTTAATTTGATTTTGCGGATTGGGGGCCAGCGGCGGGCTTTGCATCTTTTCCCATTGGCCGTATTTTAACAATATGTTTTCAATATTCGGAAATATGGACGTCCAGTCCAACCGGATATTCGGCTTTGCACTCCAATTGTCCGCATAGGTTCCGAAAATGTCGATATGTTCGGACGCGATTCCGATTTGCGCGACATTTATTTCAACCCAGGTGTTCGGTTGATTCGCGGCGGTGTTTATCGCCGAAAGCTGGGCGACGAAATTTTCCGCGGACGATATGTTGAATTTCAAAGTATCGGCAACGACAATGGGCGGTTCGGGAATTTCCGGCGCCATCAGCGGTTGCTGTTCGCATGCCGAAAACATCATGCAAACCGCCAAAGCGCCAATCGCGGTCCCCGTCAGAACGACAGTCTTGCCCCAATTGACAAGGTTTCTGAAATCAAGTTTTGCATTTTTGACGGGCATTGTAATCCCCCTTTTGCTAAATTTCAACCTATCGCGCGTTTTGTGTGTTAATGTCAGCTTTTACATCTTCCAGCGTCGGCAGTTCCACATTGTTGTTTTCAGAAAAAATTTCTTGCATAATCTGATATGCAACACTTTCCGGATTGCTACTACCAACATATTGATTACAAAGTGTAAGCTTGCTCATTTCTATAACCAATGTTATATTATTTTGTGTACCGAAAGTGAAAACCCAACCTCTGTTAGCAAAGAATTCGGTTTTGTAACGGGAGCGCATGGGATCTTCTTGATCTATAAAATGTCCACCAGGCTCAAAATATATCCTATTGGCATGCGCCCCTGTTCCCGTACTTTGCATATGCGGAATATGTGTATTAATACCAACTCGCCCCCAACTTTCTCTTAGATGGTTAAATGCCCAGTTGGTTTCGCCTTCATCACCAAGTTTGTCGATTCTCATCGGTCTTGCCGGATGACCGCCAATAGATTGGTTTGGATCAAAAGCATCTCTAAGGCCAAAACTTGTCACTATCGCCCCATTGTCAGCCCGCAGATTTCCGCCGGTCGGTACATCTGGCGTGTGCAATGCTTTCAAAAGTGGACCCGTCATATTACCCATTGCTGGTTGCCCACCCGGTAAATCCCAGTTATATCCTATTTCCAACACTACATTCCTTCCCCATCCAGCCGGTATTCCCAAATTCCCTGCATCCGCCAAATGCCCGTTCCAGACAATAGTATCGGCGGCGGCGGCGGCGGGACGCAACAGAATCTGACCATCAAACCCATAATCCTGTTCGCGACTGTAATTCAATTTGGATAATGCCAGCGCATCCCCCTGACCCGCGGTTTCAAACGACTGCAAATCATCCTGGTGCGTATACCATTTGTTCGGTGTTCCGACCAGTTGCGGCTGTCGCTGCATAGGCTCGTAATGGGTGCCGTATCTGATATATATCCGCGCAGCCGCCGGGTATATTTTCCAATTCAACACTTCCACATCCGAATGCAGGTCGTTTATAATGCCAACCAAATCTGCCAACTGGCCCGTGGCAACGCCGATACCGTTTTGCGGAAATTCCACAATGACATGAGTGTACGGTTGGTTTGCCGCATTGTTGATTGCGGTCAATTGGTTCGACAAATCTTGAAAGGACGCGATATCATAACGCAACGTGTCTGTTTCGGGAATTGCGACTTCGATTGCCGCCCCCTGTCCAGCATTTTGGAACAGCGACAGATCTTGTTCGCTGACCGTCCACGGATGCGGATTGGCGCGCAGGTTCGGGCTGGTCGGTTTGCCCAGCATTACCCAGTTGCCATGATAGCTTAACAGTATTCCGGACGCCGTCGGATATATTCCTTCCTGTGCCCAGTTCAATTGTACGTTTTGATTCAATCCATAAACACCGTTTGTTATGGGTGTCAATTGCTCTGCATTAATGCCAATGGAGCCGATGGGAACAATTACTTGCGATACATACGGTACATTCGAAGAATCCGCAATCGCTGGGAATTTGTTGATAAGCTCTGACGCGGATGATATGTTATCAAACGTTACAACACGGGTCGGTACCTCTACCGCGCCGCCTTGGCCCGCTGTCTGGAATGAATCCAGGTCGGCTGCGGCCACTGCCCATTTGCTTGAATTCTGCGGGTTTGCGGCAAGCGTCGGACCGCCCCACGGATTGACATAAGGATTGTCATAGCCCAGCATGATTCCGGACGTCGTCGGATAAAACTCCTGCAAATCCAATGTAACGTTCTGCATCGGCCGCAATGTCGCCATACTGGCCGTCAAGGCCGCCATCTGTTCGGCGGAAATACCGAACGGCGCCGTGCCATTGACTATAACCCGCGACACGTACGGCACGTTCGTTGAATCGACAATCGCCTGGGTTCTGCTTATATATTCCGCGGTCGACGGGATATCGATTGTTATTTCCCTGGTCTGTACTTCTAAAGCGTCCCGCTGTTCTGCCGGGAACCGCGCAAAGTCTTCCGGCGTCACCAGCCATTGATGCGGATTCGCCAACAGATTCGGACTCCGCAACAGGACCCAGTTGCCTTCGTAACTGAACAATATTCCCGCCGTTGTCGGATAAATGGTTTCCCACGCCAGATTAACCGCTTGGTTTAATCCGGCGACGCCGGTGGTCAGCGGCGTCAATTGATTACTCGCAATGCCAATCGACGGAACATTCACAACAACGGTTGCGTTCTGCTGGTTCGCGGCCGTATTGATTGCGCCGCTGTTCAGCAGATTCAAAAAGTGTGCAGCGTCCGTAATATCAAACGTAAACGTTTCCGCGACAAGTTCGACCGCGGCGTCCTGGCCGGCCGATTGGAACAACGGCATATCCTGCGTCGTGACGGACCACGCTTCGTTGGCGGAATTACGGGCCAAATCCGGATTCCGCAGCAACAGCCAATTTTCGTTATAGCGTATCAATATCCCCGCCGTCGTCGGATAAATGGTTTCCCACGCCAGATTAACCGCCTGGTTCAATCCGGCGACGCCGTTTGTCAGCGGCGCCAACTGGCTTTCCGAAACGCCGATAGACGCGACGTTCACGTTGACTTGCGTGTTCGGTTGGACCGCGGCGCTATTAATCGCGGCCATTTGATTCAAGAAATCC
>WRJH01000037.1 GCA_009782315.1 Alphaproteobacteria bacterium | reverse complement strand
CAAGAAGAATATGCATTGAAAGGCGGCGACAGCTGGGACAAAAGGCTGTGCAAAATATGCAAAAACATCGTTTGCCAGCAATTGCCCCAAAATCAGAAATGAATGGGCTGTTCATACCCGATTATATCGAAATAGACGGCGGCCGACCCCTGACCCGGGATGCGTCCGTTAATATAAGTGGCGCCAAGAACGAAGTTTTGGGCGCGATGGCCGCCGCGGTTCTTTCGGACCAACCGATAGAGTTCGCGAATATGCCGTATATTTCGGACGTATTGGACATGGGGCGCATAATGTTGGATTTGGGTATCGATGTGCAATACGACCCGGCCGCGCGACTTATGCGCATTCATGCGGCGCGCGTCACCAGCAATCAGTTGCCAGAGTTGGCGGGCAAATTCCGCGCCAGTTATTATCTTTGGGGCGCCTTGCTTTCGCGGTTCCAGAATACCGGTGAATTCAATAGCCTGAAGATAAAACTGCCCGGCGGTTGTTCGTTCAGCGGTAATCGCAAGACCGATTACCATTTCGCTTTGATAGAAAACATATTCGGCGCAAATGTGGCGCAGAATGACGGCGGTATCGAATTTTCCTTGCCGCGCGGCGTTCCAAAGCAGGATACCGACCCCGTGTTCGCAACGGACGTGATGTCGCATGGCGCCACGGTGCACTGGCTTTTGTCGGTTGCCGCCGGCGCCCGGTTCAAAGTGCTTTATAACGCGTCGCTTGAACCCGAAGTTCCGCATCTTTTGGGCATATTGAACAAGATGGGCGCGAATTTGCGCGGCACCGGCACGACCGCGATTTCAAATATGGGACATGGCGGCCTTTTAAGCGGCGGCAGTTTTGAAATCATGCCGGACAGGATGGAAGCGTCGTCTTATATACTGCTTGCCATGCTTTTGCGCGACCGGATTACAATAAACGGCATGGATTCGAAAGCTTGCCGGCCGTGTCTGAATTCCATCAGCGAAATTGTCCGACAATCAAATATGAAATCCGACCCGCAAAGCTTTTACAATACCGGCTGTGGCTCGCCGGCCTGTTTTGATTTTAGTCAATTGCGCGATTTCCCCGGCCAGAAATTCGTAATGTCGCCGTTCCCGGGCAAAGAAACGGATTTGCACCAGGTGTGGGCGCCGGTCCTGGCGACGGCAAGCAGCGCTTCGGAAATATACGACCCGGTCTGGACGGGACGCAAAGCCCATTTGCCCGAAATGGCCAAGTTCGGCATAGAATCGGCCAGTTCTCTTTTTAATTCGGAAAATGAAAGAAGCGTCGCAACCAAAACATTGCATATCATCGTCCGGCCATCGGAAATAAAACCCGCGACGGACGCCGCCGGCATGGATTTGCGCGGAACATTCGGGTTGATTGCGGCGGCGGCAAAAGCCCGCGGGTCAAGCCGCATATACACTCCGGAATACGCATTGCGGGGGTACCCGAATCTGATGCGCAATCTTTCGAATATCGGAATATCGATCCGCCAGTCGGAGCGGGGCGTTTTTCTGCCGCCCCTGCCGCAATTACAGCATTAAAAAAATCCCGCGAACGCGGGATTTTTAATTAAACCGGCATTCGGACAATTGCTGTGCGATGACTTGGTTTTCATAATTGTCCAGAACTTCCAGCGGTATGACGAAACAGCGCGCGGAATCGCGCAGGACGAATACTTTGACGCCCAGTTTGTACGCCGCCTGCATATCGCCCATCGTCGAAGAGGTCAGGTAGGGCGATTGGGTGGTCGTCTGGTTGGACAGCGCCGACCAAACGGTTTGCCGCGCCGTGCCGAAATCATAAATGCTGGCGATTGTTCTGAATTCTTGGAACAGCGCGCGCTGTGCCTGATGTTTATCCGTCTGGTCGACCGGCGGGCTTTTGAACATATTTCCCACGACAACCGTCGCCGCGGTCTGCAAAGCGGTCGGGCCGGTGTTGGCGCCGCGTTCCACAAATTGCATCTGCAGGTTTTCGCCGCAGGCCAAATTCATGCGGTTGACATACCCGGCCAGAACGTCGTCGACGGCCTGTTTCCATTCCGGCCCCTTTTTTGACATGTCCAGGGTTAATATTTTTTCCGCCCATCCGAATATATTCGCGCCCAAATTGCCCGCGTTCGCAAACCGAGTGACCATCTCGCCGGACCCGCCGGGAACGCCCGTGCCGCAATAATCGGTCAAAGTGGACACCAGACGGTTATGAGTTTCCGCGCCCGTGGACAATGCGACCTGGTGGCATGACATTGCCGCCTCTAATTCGCGGCGCCGCTGTACGCAAGTGTCCGAACGCTGTTTGTTCAGCTGTTCCGCCATGTTCGCCATGGACAGATACGCCATCAATTCCTGTTGGACGTACGAAGGGCACAGGCGCGCCGCGGTGTTCATGCCGCCGCCGCCGACAGTCGACGCGAAATTCGGTATCAGGGATTCGTTGTCGCGCTGCAGGCAAAGCAGGACCCAGTTGTACAGTTCGCCTTCGCTTGCGCCGGTGCAACGGCCGTCCCGTTGGCCCGGAATGACGGTCACGTCGCCGCAATAATCGGCCAGGCATTGGAATATTTTATTACGGCACGCGGTGTCCACGTCCGGCGCGTTCACAACGTAATAAGTGTTGCGCTGATTCTGGCGGTACGCGTCGCCCAATTGCTGGTATCCACGCTGTGTGTTCGTCGCGCGCCCGGCGTTTGCGGCGGCGCCGGCGGGCACGCCGAACGTCACGGCGTTTGCGCCAAATGAAACGGTCGCAAAACATAATACCGACAACAAAAATTTCTTCATTTGAAAATCCTCTCTCTATTTCTTTAATTTTATCATAAACGGCATTTTCAATCAAGGCAGAATTTGACTTTTGACCCGCCGGCTGATACAATTCGCAACATGACAGACGCACGCGCAATACTTTCGCAAATCCATGACGACATTTCCGCCGTCAGGGGGTTTCTTTGACCTGGATAAACTGAACGCCGATTTGGCCGATGTTACGGCCGAATCCAATAATCCCGAACTTTGGAATAATCCCGAAACCGCCCGCGCGGTTATGCAGCGCAAAGCCGCGTTGGAAAAGACTATCGGTGATTTTACATCATTGGAATCCGAATATAAAAATCTGGCCGAATTATACGACATGGCGCCGGACGACCCGGAATTTATTGCCGCATTGGGAATACTTTCCGCCCGTGCGCATGACGCCAAATTTATAACATTATTCAACCAGCCGGCGGACGGCGGCGGCGCGTTTTTGTTTATCCAGGCGGGCGCCGGTGGAACCGAAGCCCAGGATTGGGCGCAAATGCTGTCGCGCATGTACGCGCGCTGGGCCGAACGGCACGGCTTTGCGATTGAAATAGTCGAAGAGCACGCGGGCGACACCGCCGGTATAAAAAACATCACTTATCGTATTGCGGGCGAGAGGGCTTACGGCTGGCTGCGCAATGAAATAGGGGTGCACCGCCTGGTGCGCATATCGCCGTTCAACGCGAACGGCAAGCGCCAGACCAGCTTTGCATCCGTCGACGTCTGGCCGGACATAGACGATACTATTGAAATTGAAATCAACGACAAAGATTTGCGGATTGATACGTTTCGGGCCAGCGGCGCCGGCGGCCAGCATGTGAATAAAACCGACAGCGCGGTCCGCATAACTCATCTGCCGACGAATACGGTGACGACTTGTCAGAACGAGCGCAGCCAGATACAGAACAAAGAAATGGCGATGAAAATGCTGCGGTCGAAATTATACGAACTGGAAATGCAAAAGAGGGCGGCGGAACAGGACGCGGCCAAGGCGGCGCAAAAGAAAATCGAATGGGGCAGCCAGATACGCAATTACGTGCTGTACCCGTATCAATTGGTAAAAGACGTTCGGACGGGTGTTGAAAAAACGGACAGCGATGCGGTTCTTGACGGCGACTTGGACGATTTTATGCTAAGCTGTTTGGCCCAGTAAATTGTAGGGGCGGGTGGAAACCCGCCCTTTTTATCTGGCGCACCCGGCAGGATTCGAACCTGCAACCCCGTCCTTCGGAGGGACGTACCATATCCAGTTAGGCCACGGGTGCAACGGCCGGGATTATAACATTCAAAAACGTGCTTTGCAAGTTTTTGTCATTCCGGCTTGGTCCACCCACCGCGAACTTTGTTCGCGTCGGGACCCGGGGCCGGAATAGGGCCTATAAAAATAAAATAACTTGCCCGGGTGCAAACTTTTCATGTAGAATTCTTGTCGTAAAGAGAGAGTCCATGAAACGCGCAATATTATTCCCAATCTTATTTCTGGCCGGTTGCAATTATATGCATATAAAGCCGGATACGATGGAAAAGGATGCTTTGGTTTATGCAAAGCGCGGCGGATATTCGATTAAACGCGCAATCAAAGAACGCTTGGAAGACCGCGGATATGGAGTTACGGTCGGCACGTTGCGGGCGTCCGGTTCGATATCGGGCGATGGCGAAATACTTGAAAACATAAACATGAATTCGGTCAGAATTCCATCAAATGTAAAATATGCGATAATTGTTGAAGAACGACGCGAAATATTCGCGCCAGTATGGTGCTTTTTCAACGGATACTGGTGGTGGAATTTCAACGTGTCCATCGCGGACCAAAAGACCGGCGAAGAATTGCTGGCCTGGTCCGGGCGCGGTTGCGCGAACAGCACTTTGCGGCGGTTGGACCGCGTTCTGGACGAATTGGAAAAATAAAATATTCTGGCATTTTCATTTCCCGCGCTGTAATATATGACAAACCAGCCAAGGGGGCCTTCAATGAAATACAATATTGCGCGCGTATGTCAATGCGATGATACCAGCTGTGCTTCGGCGAACTATACGATGGTTGCGAACGCGCTGGGGTTCGGTTTGTCTTTGGCCGATATTTTGAAAGTCACGGGCGGAACATTGGGCATGGCGCGGTTTTGGCGCGAAATGCTGTCGCGCGGCGTCCGTATAAAATGTATTTCCAAGAATAATTACGCCGGAAAAATCAAACCGAAATGGGTTGCGGATTTTTTTGCCGAACGCGGCGCCGGCGCGGAAAGTTTTTCCGATATATTGAAAAATCCCAATTTTGATTTCGAACGCCGCGCGCCGACGAAAACCGATTTGCAGAAATTATTTGGCGCCGGATATGCCGTGGAAATCATGGGGGACGGGTGGCTGATGTACGGCGATGCGCCGGATGCGCAGTTGTTGCACCGCGTTTTCATAACGGATATTTCCGGCGACAAAGTATATTTCCATGACCCGGCGGCGGACGGCGATGCGAATCACAAATCAAAAATGTCGGATATCATAACCGCGCTGTCTGTCGCCGGCGCGGAAATTGTCGGTTATCGGACAAGGTAATTTGTTGTCAAATAATATTATTCTGTAATTAATTGACTTTGGTTCTTTGTGTTATATAATATAACAACAGATTAACAAAGGCGGAGATAATGTCCAAAAACAGAAATCTGATAAATTGGAAAAACGGCATAATGCTGGGCATTTTGGCCCTGTGTATCGCATTTTCCGCATGCCAGAACGATATAACCAAACCGGAACGACCCGAACCGCCGGAACCGCCGAATCCCCCGGCTGTGGTCGATACTTTGCGTTACGGCATTCGGTCCGCAAAAGATTTTATTTCGGAATATCCCGCGATTATTGACGCGGCCGGCGAACCGGATACTTGGGTTATTATCGACGTCGCATCCATCGGGACCTCTTCGCCGCAGATAGATTCACTGGGCACGGGCGCATCCATGATTTATGCGTGCGATAATATAGAACTTAATTGGACCGATATTTGGCCGATTGCCGCGGGCACTTTGCTGCGTTATGAAAACCAGTGGCTGCCGCTGGGCGCGCCGCCGCTGGCCGCAAATCCGCACAAATGGTTGGTAACGGATGCGGATTTGCCGCTGTTTACGGGCGCGGGCCAGGGCGCCGCGGTCCAGGTTGCCGAATCCGTAACGGATACGCTGCGTTATGATATTGCGTCTGTGGATAATTTCTTGGAACGTCTGCCGGAAATACGGGAAAATGCGGATGAACCTTTGAATTTTGTTATTATAAATTTTGCGTCTTTGGGCGTTGCCGCGGACCAGATGGAATCCATGACGGCCGGAGTCGACGGCCTGCGCGGGAAAGCGAATGTGGAATTAAATCCTACGAATATTTGGCCGCTTGCGGAAAGGACGCCGTTGTCTTACCAGGGGCATTGGGTCAGACTTGACCGGCCGCCGCTGCGCGCGAACCCGCATAAGTGGGAGGTTACGGAACAAGACCTTCCGCTGTTTCAAAACGCGGGATACGGCAATGCGGTCGAAGTGGCCGACCCGGAAATTATAATCGTTCCGTTTAATATATCTTCGGCCCAGGATTTCTTGAATCAAATGGCCGCGATTAATAGCGCCGCGGTCCAACCGAACACGCAAGTCAACGTGAACGTCGCGTCTATCGGCGTTTCGGAAAGCCAGTTGGCGCCGCTGACAAACGGCGTGGACGGTATACGGAACCGGCCGAATGTGGATATTGTCTGGACGGATATTTATCCCACGGCACCGCGAATATTGTTCGAGTACAGCGGCAATTGGATTCTGTTGCAGAATCCGCCGTTGCGGCCCGGCATGGACAGATGGATGGTCAGCTTAACGGACCTGGCCCTGTTCCAAGAGGCGGGGCAACGGCACGGCGTCGCGCCACAGCGGGCAAGCGTTAATTACGACGACCCGAATTTCGGGCCGGACGGGGAAATTCTGTTGCCAGAGAATACCGCGCTGGCGAACACGATTGTATGGAACCGGCATTTGGCGGATGCGGCGAATTTGGAATACGCGGTGGATTGGGGCCAGAATGTACAGTTGGTTATACAAGAAGATATAAATTTGCCCGGATATGCAAAGGCATTGGGCGGCGCGACGAACAAGATCCTTAGAGCTTTGCACACGCAAACGATCCCAACCGGCGGCAATCTGCGGGCAAGTCGTCTGCCAATCGTTACAAGTTTCAGTTACAGGGATTCGTTCGACCCGGACTTTTCAATCGGCGGCTATCCGGCGGCACCTATGAAAATCGATCATCTGGGCGACGAAGGCGATACTAATTGGGCAATGCAACATCTGATACACAATTGGAACGTGCTGGGTGGGTCGACACTTGTAGTTCCGCATGTGCAAAGCACCAGACCAGACGGACGGATATACTTTGAACCCGGCGGACATCATCCGGACCAGCATATTCCCCAACTGCCGCATCTTGCGCCCGACCCGCAACGGTCGCGTTATAGGCTTAATTGGTTCTCTGAGAACTGGCCAATATTTCGGATTGGCGTGCCGAATAATATAACCATAGTTATACAAACAAGCAAGCTTACGTTGTGCGGGACAGGCCTGGCACCTTACGGACCGGATGAATGGGCAGAGGTCGCGTATTTTCTTTTAGAGGGAAATTTTGAACCATCGCCGGCAAGTCACAATGTAGAACTGCCAACTCTTCAAGATGTAAAAGCGGACGCAAGTACCCAGAACTCCAGATAATTTTATTGTTTTTTGTAGGGGCGCAATATCTTGCGCCCTTTTGTAGGGGCGTATGCAATACGCCCCTACAAAAGGGTCGAATGAAATTCGCTAGGCGCTTCGCGTCTGCGCGGCATTAGTTCTCACTGACTCATTGTCATTCCCGCGCAGGCGGGAATCCATTGTATAATAAAGAATCGCCGGTAAAACCGGCGACAGCATTTCAACAGTAGATCCCCGCCTGCGCGGGGATGACAAAAATCATAAATGATTTTTGTTAACGTAGGGGCGTATTGCATACGCCCGCATAGTATCAACATATTCAAAGTTTTGGGGCGGAAATTATCCGCCCCTACAATATCATTGACACCATTGACTGTCATTCAGGCAATCGGCGTGCCTGTTGGGGGTAAGGTGATATATTTTATTATCTATATTTAACGTCAACCCGCCGGTGCCCGATTGTAACACTCCGTAATATGGCGATGTGCCCATAGTGCGTATTAAACCCAGATTGTCACCA
>WRJH01000036.1 GCA_009782315.1 Alphaproteobacteria bacterium | reverse complement strand
GCGACAAACCGCCGGTGACTGCGCTGCGCGAAATCGCGTCGGGCAAATTGGACGTGGACGCTTTGCGCCATACATTCGTTCAATCGTATAAAACCGTGCCCGCGGCCGACACCGTCGAAGGAACGATAGAATCCGCATCCGAAGACCCGATGCTGAAAGAACTGGACGCCGAATTGGAAGACGCGATTGTAGAGGCGGACCAGATGCCGGAAGCCGAACTGGAAAACGTTCTGGACGATTCCGTGGCAGATACAACCGCGGAAGAATAAACTTTTCCGGAGGCGTCGCATAGTGGTCTAGTGCGCTCGCTTGGAAAGCGAGTATACCGCAAGGTATCGGAAGTTCGAATCTTCTCGCCTCCGCCATAAAAATTAAATCACCTTTACGGTGATTTTATTTTTGTAATTGTAGGGGTCGAATATTTTCGACCCCATGCGCGCCGGCGGCGCACATTATATTGGGCGCAATATATTGCGCCCCTACATAAATAAACAAAAAACCCGCCGGACGGCGGGCTTTTTATTTGCAATATTATTGCTGCACTCTGGGCGCGCGGCGCTGGCGCGGCATTGGACGCGGCTGCGGTTCTTCCTGTTGCTGTGCGGCGAACGGGCATCCGCCTTTTTCAGATTTGAAAGATTTTTTCCATTCGCGCAGTTCCTTGCGGGTGATGCATCCGTCGTTGTTCAAATCCGCGGCGGCGACGCGCTGCGCCATCGCCTGGCATTTGATTTTTTCGACCATCAGGCATCCGTTGCTGTCGAATTTCCACATCATCATGCGGCCCATTTTTTTCGGGCAAAAGAAACATGCGGCATATCCCAGCGCGAACACCAGTACCAGCACCAGCGCTTTTTTGACCCAGCGGAACTTTCCGCCGCAGCATTTTGCGTCGCAAGCGCAGACGGGCGCCGCGGCAACCGGAGCGGTTTTAACGGCGGTTTTGGCCGCGGGGGCTTTTTTAACCGCAGCTTTCTTTACGGTTTTCTTTGTTGTTTTTTTTGTTGTCATAATCCTTCCTTTTGGTTTCGACAGGGTAATCATAGGGCATAAAAAAAATTTCCGCAAGCGGAAAGTTAAATCCCCCTTGATAAAGGGGGACAATCGCTTAACGAGCAATGGCGAGTTTAGCGATTGAGGGGGATTATCGGTTGATTCCAGAAAATCAGATTATCTGGAATTAAACATTAATCCCCCTGTTTTCTAAACTCGCGTTGCTCGTTAAGAAAACTTCCCCCTCTAACGAGGGGGAAGTTTTTAATTCAGCGCTTCTTTCAAGGCTTTTCCGGCTTTGAATTTCGGCTGTATCGACGCCGCGATTTTTATCGTCGCGCCGGTCTGCGGGTTGCGGCCGGTCGTGGCTTTGCGTTTCGCGGTTGTGAATGTTCCGAAACCGACCAGGCGGACTTCGCCTTTCTTTTTCAAAACTTTGGTGACCGTGTTGATGAACGCGTCCAATGTCGCGCCGGCAACGGCTTTGGAAACTTCGACTTCGTTCGCGATGGCTTCAATCAGTTCTGCTTTGTTCATACGCTTCTCCTTTCTGAGATGGTTAGTTTTTCAACCATTTTTCCTAATGGCTTGCTCAAATCATACAGATTTCCGCCAATTTGGTCAAGAGTTATTTTTGGACCCCGGTCTGGCGCTGGAATTGCGGCATCACGGCGTCCTGGCGCACCGGCCGGCTGCCCGGAGTGTCCCGTTCGCACAACACATATTTGGAACCTGCGCCGCGCACGCCGACGGTTTTGAAAAAGTTCGGCGAATACATCAATATGACGACGATAATCGCGCCCCAGAATAAAGTCTTGGCAAACGAAATTGCGAACCGCCAGCTGTTGTAATCGAATTTATCCTTTATCAGGTTCTGGTAAAACGCCCAGCCTATGGCCAGCGCCAGAAACAGCAAAAGTCCCATGAAAAACATCTTTATCTGTTCGCGGAACATCAAAAACGACCGGGAAAGTTCGTCGAACGCGCCGCTTTGCACGGGACATACGTATAAAACAATGCCCAAATCCACGGACGGTCCCAGATTATGCGCGACGGGGCCTACCCCCAGCCATTCGCCCGGGACAACCGAAAACGCCGTCAAAATGACGATGACGATAATGGCAATTACGGAAAACAGCATAGCGGGCTTCATGAGGGTATTATATCATAAAAACTGATAACAGATAACTGAAAATTCTTAAAGGGCGCGTTTCCACGCGCCCCTACAAAATACGGATAAATAGTAGGGGCGCGTGGAAACGCGCCCAATATCATTCACCAATTTGTCCGATACTGTCCAATTCCAGCAATTTGCCTTCCAAAGAATCATCCGGCGCGTCGTCGGTATTGTCCAGCTGCAACAGCTTGCTTTCCAACGAATCGCGTTCGGATTCGCGGTATCCGGTGCCGGTTTCTTCGCCCCCGCCGTCGGGCAGTATCATGTCGCCAAAAAACGGCGCGGACGATTCCGATGCGGCCGGCTCTTTTACCTGGACCGCCGGATTGATAAGGTTTTCGAAAATATCCTGGCTGGACTGGGCGCCGGTCATGTCCGCTTCCAGCAATTTGTTTTCACCCGGCACGAACCATTCGTGAATCTTTACCGCGGTCAGCTGCATGACGGGCCGCGCGCGCGATTCCGCAATGAACGCAGGCAGGGGACCTTCGGAATAATAGTACAGCATTCCCCAATAGACCAGCCCCATTATTGCGATTCCGCGCACTATGCCGAACACAATGCCGAAAGTATGGTCCGTCAGGCGCATAAAGCTGTCCTGAACCGCATCGCGCAGACGCTGGCTGATAAAGCTTGCGACCAGCAGGATGGCAAAAAACGATATAAAGTATGCGGCGACTATCGTTCCGATTGTCGGTTCCGTCAGATTGAACCATGATTGCAGAATTCCATTCAAATGGGGCGACGCATACCGCGCGGCCAGCGCCGCGACAACCCACGCGACCATGGTCAGCGTTTCATAAACGCCGCCGCGCATTGACGCCCAAAGCGTCGATACCAAAAGAACGCCGATATATACGTAATCAAGAAGTGTCAGTTCGAACATTGTTTGCTCCGTGGTGGCTGGTGGCTGGTGGCTGGTGACTCGCTAGTATGAATTTGTCGGAAGAATATACATAATAACAAAACTACGAACCACAAGCCACCAGTCACCATTTATTTCTTTTTCCGCGCGAACAGAACGATGCCCATCGACACCAAAGTTATCACGGCCAATGCTATCAGGAATATGGATATGTTTCCGCGCGGCTGCGCGTTCGTTTCGCTTTGTTGTTCGGCAACCGTTTCCGTCACGGGGACTTCCGGGGCATTTTTAACAGCTTCGCGTATGGCGTCCGGCGTGCTTTCGCCGAAACCCTGCAGGCATTCCGTGCCGATTACAATCAGCGGTATGCCGCCGCCGGCGATTTCACAGCCCTTTAACGCGTCCATGAATTTCGCGCGGTTGGCCTGTTCGCCGACGTTGACTTCGGTCACGTTCAAATCCGGGAATTCAGACTTCAGATGGTCGTTGATGAAATCCATCGCGTAATGGCAATACGGACAGCCGGGCGAATAGTACAGCGTCAAATCGGCCGCGCGGGCGCTTGCCGCCGTTCCGGCGACAAAGAGCAAAGAGCATAGAGCATAGAGCATAGATATTTTTTTCATACGGTTTCTCCTTGTTATTTCCGGATAATAACGAAAAGGGCAACCGCGCGCAAGCGAAATTACTGGCTTGACCTTTCGGGTTCGGTGGATTAATATCCGAAAACACAGGAAAACCACGATGCGACAAGATTTTACAATAGCGCAAAAGCCAACCGAAAGACGGGTGAAATTCCTTGGACTGACGCTGGCCAGAACGGTCGAAACCGACGCCTGTACCGGCATCCGGGTATTTCGCGCGTTCAAATTCGTGTTCTGCCGGCGGAAATTCCGCGGCCGCGGGTTAAAGCCGGCGGACAAGCCGATTTTGATTTTCGACCATTCCTGGGGCGGCGGAACGGAATCTTATATAGAACAGGTAATCCGCGCGGCCGTTAAAAAGCGCCCGGTGATAAGGGTCCAGGCGTGGCCGAACAAATTCTTTACGGCCCAAATATTCAAAGGCGCGCGCCGCCATACCGTCGTGCGCCGCAGTCTTCGCGAATTGCTTTCCGATTTCCGTGACAACCGCTTTTCGGAAATAATAGTCAACCATCTGGTAAACTATCCCGATTTAAATAAAATTCTGCCGCAAATCACCGCGCTGCACCCGCGCGCGGACCAGATAACTTTCCTGGGGCATGATTTCTGGACGCTGTGCCCCAGCATACAGCTGTTGCGCGCCGGAGTGTTCTGCAATCTGCCAACGGCAAAAGAATGCAAAAAATGCTATCGCAAAAGCGGCCGGTTCGGGTGCGAGATGCGCCGGATTTCCGATTGGCGCGCGATGTGGGGCGATTTTTTCGAACGAACCGTCGATTATATGGTCGCGCCGTCCGAATTCGTTAAAAACATGTTCCTGCGCGTGTATCCGGATTTGAAAATCCGCGTCGTGCCGCACAAAGTCGACCCGCTGCGCGTGCCACGCATTCCGCGCCACCGTGGATTGAACATCGCAACCATTGGAACGATGGTGCCGCACAAGGGTTCCGACATAATCGACGAAATGGCGCGTATTGCGCCGGTGGACGTAAAAATTGTGGTTATCGGCGATTTCTATGGTAAAAACAAAAGTGTGTTTGCAACCGGCAAATATAATCGCAAGGAATTGCCCGACATTCTGGAAAAACACAAAATCGACATGATTTTCATCCCCAGCATCTGGCCGGAAACATTTTCGTATACAACATCCGAAGCGATGGCAATGAACATGCCGGTCGCATGCTTTAATTTCGGCGCGCCGGCGGAACGGGTGGGCGCGTACAAACGCGGCCTGTTGATTAATAAAATCGACGCCGAATATGCGTTGAAAAAAATACAAAGGTTTATGAAGAAATGAAGAATATTATCGTTGTTTTGGGAACAAGGCCCGAAGCCATCAAACTGGCGCCTGTAATTCTGGAATTGCGCAAGAACCCGGAATACCGTGTATTCGTCTGTAACACGGAACAACAGAAAGAATTGTCGAACCAGACGCTTTCGTTCTTTGGAATCGAACCCGATTTCACTTTGGACGTTATGCGGCCGAACCAGACGCTTGCCGGCGTCCAGGCGCGTATTTTAACGGCGCTTTCCGAAGTATACGCAGGAACGAAATTTGATGCGACTATCGTCCAGGGCGACACGATGTCCGTATTCTGCGGCGCGCTTGCATCGTTCTATAACCGCGTGCCGGTGTTTCATGTAGAGGCGGGCCTGCGCAGCTATGACTTGTTCGAACCGTTCCCCGAAGAAGCCTTGCGCCAAATGACGTCGCGCATAACGGATTTGCATTTCGCGCCAACGGAATTGGCGCGCGAATCTTTGTTAAAAGAAGACGTGCCGCCCGCCAAAATCGTTTTGACCGGAAATACGGTCATCGACGCGCTGTCGTGTTGTATCCAAGACGGGAAAAGCGTTTGCAAATACAATGTAAATCTGGACGACAAATTGGTTTTGGTGACGGTGCATCGTCGCGAAAACCATGGGCCGCGCCTGGACAGCATTCTGCGCGCGATAACGGATTTGACGGCGAAATTCGCCGACCATCAATTCGTTCTGCCCGTGCATCCGAATCCGAACGTGCATGACAAGATTCATGCGGCGCTGGGACAGATTCCGAACGTCGTTTTGACGCCGCCGCTGGATTATCCTGAATTGGTCTGCATTATGAAGAACGCGAAATTGATTCTGACCGACAGCGGCGGGATCCAGGAAGAGGCCCCGACATTCGGCGCGCCCGTTTTGGTCATGCGGTACGAAACCGAAAGACCCGAAGGCGTCACGGCCGGATTCGCGAAATTGGTCGGCGCGGATTACGATAAAATCATGGGCGAATCCGCGGCGGTACTTATCCGGGATAAATCAGAAACACGTCTGGACGGGTCGAAAAATCCATACGGCGACGGACATGCCGCGGAACATATCGCGGCGGCAATCAAAGGATTCTGGGCATGAAAGTGAAAGACATATTCAAAAAGGTCCGCAATGTAGTAACTGTTCGGCCGTTGCGCAAATGGATTTCGTTCAAATTGAAAGTGAATGCATATCGCGAATTGGTCCGCGAGATAGAGGCCAGTTTTCCAGACGATGCGGTCCTGATTTTTCAAAACAGTTTTTTCGACAAAGACGGAACCAAATGCTTTAACGGCGGGGCAGAGCGGTACGTGCGCGATTTGGCCGACATGGTGGTGGAATCGGGCAAGACGCCCATTTTGATACAACACGGCGACCGGGAAGTCTGGGCGCGGCGCGTGGACAATCTGTGCGTCATCGGCCTGCCAATCCGCGACGATCGGAATCTGTTCAACGCGGTCATCGGCATGTTTCAAAAATACGATTATGTGATTTATTCATGCGCGTATGATTTCGGTAAAAAAATCCATCCGAATATTTTTATTTCGCACGGAATCTGGTGGGACCACCCGACGAATAATCTGCCGCGCGAATGGCACCGCGGTCTGCTTTCCGGCGTCGATAAAATGGTGTCGGTGGATACGAATACTATTTCGTTTTACCGGACGGAATATGGAAAACTGGCCCAGCATATACGTTGGAACTATATTCCGAACTATGTCGATTTGAACGAATACAAACCGGCCGCGAAAAAGAAAGACGGCAAAAAAATCCATATCCTGTTTCCGCGCCGGGCGCACGAAGCGCGCGGATTCTTTATGACGGTGAATATCGCGGACAAGATTCTGGCGGGCAACAAAAACGTGGTTTTCGATTTTGTCGGTTTTCTGCATACGGACGAAATTAAAAAATCGTTGGGCGCGCTGATGAAAAAATATCCGGACAACGTGACCCATTCGATGCTTGAACCCGAAGAAATGCCGCGGGCGTACCAGAACGCGGACATATCGCTGGTGCCGACTTTGTGGTCAGAGGGAACGTCGCTGTCGTGTCTGGAAGCAATGGCATGCGGCAACGCCGTTATCGCAACGAACATCGGCGGCCTGCCGAATCTGGTGATTGACGGATACAATGGCCTGTTGATTAATCCGTACGAAGACGAATTGCTGGCCGCGGTTGAAAAATTGATTGCCGACGAAAAATTGCGCGCAAAATTATCACAGAACGCGTTGGCCCTGGTTCCATCGTTCAGCAAAAAAATCTGGCAAGACAAGTGGCGCGAAATAATCGCGAACCAGAAATCTAAACGGCCGGGCCGACTGATTGCTATGACGATTGTTCGGAATGAATCGAAAAACTATCTGGAACCGTGGTTGGAAAATATGCGCGGGATTGTCGATTATCATGTATTCCTGGACGACGCGTCGGACGACGACACGCCGAAAATTATACAGGCGGCCATCGACGCCGGATATCCGGGCGAATTGCACCGTCGGGATACGTCATTATTCATGAAAAACGAACCGGCATTACGCGGGGAATTATGGGAACATGTCCGCAAGATAGCCGGGCCGGGCGATTGGATTTTAATTGCGGATGCGGACGAATTTTATGACGAACGCATGACGGCTTTCAAAGAACGCGCGCTGCAATGGGATTTCGAATACGACGTGTGCCGCATATCTTGTTGCGATATGTGGGACGGCGAACATTACCGGGTTGACGGCCGGTGGTCGCCCGCGCGTTCCATGACGCGTTTGTTCCGGTTCAAAGACATTCCGTTTGGTGCGGGCGCCGCCGAATTGCACCAGCCGCCGCATCCGGCCGGATTAAACCTGGAAAACAATTATAAAACGTTTCTGCCGATGCTGCACGCGGCGTATTTGCGGCCGATGGACCGAAAGCTGCGGTACCATCGTTATGTCAAAAACGCGCCGAACGAAGTCATGAAAAAGCACGCTTTGTCGGTTTTGGACGTGCCGCCGAAATTGAAAAAATTGAAATCGAAAAACAACCCGATAAAGGAATTGGAATAATGAAAATATTGCGCAAGATTTTCGGGACACGGAATCCCCGCTGGGGCGTGACATACAGCGTTTACGACGGTCTGGAAATACTGGAAGCGTCGATACGCAGCATCCGCCCGCATGTGGATTACGTCAACGTGGTGTATTCGGATATATCGTGGTACGGCGTTCCAGCCGGCCCGGAACTGTTGCCATTATTGAAAAAGTTAAAGAAAGCGGGATTAATCGACGAATTGATTAAATTCGATTTCGAACCCACGGAACATTCCGGCGGGCATTTGGAAACGCAAAAACGCCAGATGGGTCTGGACGCCGCAAAGGGCGCTTGCGATTATCTGTTGTTATCCGACGCGGACGAATTATAC
>WRJH01000035.1 GCA_009782315.1 Alphaproteobacteria bacterium | reverse complement strand
ATGCCGACGCCCCAGGCGTTGCAGATGGCAATCGACGCCGATATGGACTTGGTCGAAATCAATGCGACCAATATTCCGCCGATTGTAAAGATTATGGATTACGGCAAATTCAAATACGACCAAAAGAAAAAAGCCAACGAAGCGAAAAAGCATCAAAAAACGACGGAATTGAAAGAAGTCTGGATGAAGCCGTTCATCGAAGAAAACGATTTGAACATCAAAATGAAGAAAGTCATGGAATTCCTGGCCGAAGGGAACAAGGTAAAGGTGACCGCCATGACGCGCGGGCCAAAGAAAGTCCTTGCCCGCGGGCGCGATGTGATTCCGGAATTGTTTGAACGCGTCATTGGAATGATAGGCGACAAGGGCACCTTGGAATCCAAATCAAAACCGGACGAAAGGACAAAGTCCATTATAGTTGCGCCGGTTAAATAAAAAATCCGCCGATTTGGCGGATTTTTTAACGCTATTTCGGGCAGTCGTATATTTTTGCATCAATTACGAATGTGTTTCTTGGGCCGAAAATCGCGCTTTCGTTCCGCTGTGTGCGTGTGGATGCTATCCAGAAGGCGTTCCCTGGTCTTTTTTGGTCGGCAATGCGATTGCGCAGGAATTGTTCCGCGTCTTCATTGGTATAGACGGCCGCCTCTACCTGCATCTGGTACAGAAATTCGCAATTTGCCGGTTCCGCGCCCAGTTTGGCCAGCGTTGAAGAGCCATCGCCCGATTTTACCCAGCCACCACAGGAAAAAAGCGCCAGCGCCAGCGAAATGGATATAAATTTCTTCATATTAAATCCTTTTTTGTTGTTCGTGGGATATTATAACATATTTTCAAATCTATTTCGTATGAAATAAAACCAGGGGCGCGCGCAAACAATAAAAAGGTATCGGGGACGGGTATAAAAAGGCCTGAAACCTGTGTAAAACCGCCAAAAACCACGCTTGCAAACGCGGCAATATGTTCCCGTAAAGAAAATTATAAAATCGCCGAAACCCGCAGAAATGCTGGATTTTTTGAATATTCAAAGGGGTCGGAATTCCGAAAGTTAAAAATAGACAAAATATAAATATATGTCAACAATTAATAGTGGGCGACAACCCCATGCCGCCGATTGTTTTTACCGTTTTATCCGGCGCAGTTTCTTTTTTAATTCCGGCCGCGACACTAGGCCGTCGTCGGACAGGTCTATCGCGCGCAAGTAAGACTCCCTTGCCCGGGTTTTGTTTCCGACATCTGAATACGCGTCGCCCAACAGTTCGAACAAAAGCGAATTTGTATCCGCGACGCGGCCGATTTTTTCCAATATCGCCAACGCCTCTTCCGGCCCTTCTCTTTTGCGCACGACCATCGCCATGGTCGCCCACGCGTCGATGTCGGCCGGATATTTTTTGACCAGCGCCATGGCGAACGCATACGCGTCGGAAAGATTTTCTTTTGCCAGCGCCCAAATTTTTGCCTGTTCCGACAAAACGGCCGGCGTTGGGGGCAAAATATCGCCCGCCCGCATGATGTCGTCCCGGGCGCGTTGAAGATTTCCGGATTGGCGGTGGACGCGCGCCCGCCATGTCAAAAGCAGCGATTTCGCGGCGTCGGTCATGCCCGGATTTGCCAGCGCCGCGTCAATCCGGCGCGCGGCGGTTTTCGCGTTTCCGTCCTGTAAATCCATATTCACCAGTTTCAAGACCATGGGGATGAAAAGCGGGTTTTCGGCGGACGCGCGCTCCATATCCCGCATCATCTGTCTTTTCGTTGCCGCGCGTTCCGCGGCCCGCACCATTATAAAGGGCCGGTACGGGCTATTTTCCGGAATTCTTGCAAAATGTTCCGCGTACTGCGGCGAAAAGTTGTCGTAAAAAAATCCGCCCAGATAATAGTCCGGCGCTTCGCCCGGCGCGGCCGCTTCGGCCGCCCGCAATAAAAGCAGCGCGATATTGGTGGACGCCAGGAACGGACTGTGCGACACGCTTTGAATTACGCTGAACGCGAACGCGTTCCGCGTTCCGGAAAACCCTGAAAAGTCCGGCAAATCGGTATAATTTATCATATAAACGCCGGCCGGCTGGGACGTGAATTCATCCCACAGGTCGTCCGCATCCGCTTCAAACCCCGCATGCCCGTAAAACGCCATGACATACAGGAAATCGTTCAGATTCATGAAATCCGCCGGAACCTTTGCGAATTCAAGGCGCGCTTTTTCAAACTGGTTCGTTTCCGCATACACCATTCCGCGCGTGAAATGTTTCCAATCGTCGCCCATCGGCAGCGATTCTATGAATTGCATCGTTTCGGTTATGTAATTTGCCCGGACTCCGGACCAAATGCGAAACGGCGCCAACAGAAAGGAATCGTTGTTTTTGAAAATCCTGCGGACAGCGGGCCAGTCGTCGTTTTGGACCAGCCAGCTGGCATGCGCCAGTCGGGCCGTCATATTCTTGTCGTCCGCCAGATTTTTGGCGGAATCGTCCAGATTTCCGGCGATAAACAGCGCGATGGCGATATTCGTCCTTACCGCGCCCAAATCTATATTCGACAGCTTTTCGGCAAAAATCGGCGCCGATTCGAAATCGTCGGAATATATCGCGTGCTGCATGGCCAGATAATTCCCGAAATCGGAATCGAAATTATCCGCGCCGCCGACTGCCGAACCCGCGCCGCGCGTTATTTCAAACGCACCGCCAAGCAATGCCGCGGCCATTGCGGCCGCCCCGGCGATAATCGGAAATTTCGGTATTTTTACCGGCTGTTTTAATAAATTTTGTTTTTTCTTTTTCATGGATTTGAATATATATAAATATGGTGTATAATGCAAATGAAAAAAGAGAACCATAATATGACATGCAATGAAAAATTCGATTTGTATGAAAAGCTTTTGCGCGAATGGGGCGGGCGGATGAATCTGGTGGCGCCCAGCACGCTGTCCGATATCCGCGCGCGGCATATGGATGATTCGTTGCAGATTGCGGGCCTGATTCCGGCCGATTCGCGCGTGATAGACTTGGGCAGCGGCGCGGGGTTTCCGGCCGTACCCCTTGCAATCAAAGGGATGGACGTTTTCGCAATCGAAAGTATCGGTAAAAAATGCGCATTTTTGAACGAATTGAAACAACAACTGGACCTGGCTAATTTAACGGTCATAAATGATAGAATTGAAAACGTAATAAAACGGAAAACGGAAAACGGAAAACGGGTTACGGTCACCGCGCGCGCATTTGCGTCTTTGGAAAAGATTCTGGATATGACATATGGGATTCGTGCGGAATATGTTTTGCTGAAAGGCGAATCGGTCGCGGAAGAGATACGCATCGCCCAAAAAAAATACAAATTCGATTTTGAATTAATCCCCAGTATTACAGGCCCGGGATTTGTTTTGATTATAAAAAATGTTAAAAAATTAGAGCATAGAGCATAGATAATAGAGCATAGGTTTTCTGTTAAAATACCTTGGCGTACACATTTGTATTTCACAAGAAATATTTGATAATATATTGATATTTCTATAATTATTATCTATGCTCTATTATCTATGCTCTATGCTCTAACTTTCCGCTTGACCGAATCGGCGCCCTATTCTATTCTGCGTGCCAGAAAGGAATATTATGACAACAATTATTGCATTTGCCAATCAAAAGGGCGGCGTGGGCAAAACCACGACTGCCATTAATATCGGCGCATCGCTTGCCGCCATTAAACGCCGCGTGCTGTTGGTCGACCTGGATCCCCAGGGAAACGCCGGCACGGGACTTGGCTTTATACGCGCCGCACATAAACAATCCGTCTATCCGGTCATTATGGGGCTGGGGGATGCTGCGGACAATATCTTGTCGACTGCTATACAGGGAATGCACATCATGCCGTCCAGCCCGCAACTGTCCGGCGCCGAAGTGGAGCTTCTTGATATGGAAAACCGCGAATACCGGTTGCGCGACGCTTTGGCGCCTGTTTTGGACCATTATGATTACATATTGCTGGACTGTCCGCCTGCCCTGGGGTTTTTAACGCTTAACGCCTTGACAACAGCCAATAAATTGGTTGTGCCGCTGCAATGCGAATTTTTCGCGCTGGAAGGGGTTCAGCATTTGATGAGCAATGTTGCGGAAGTTCAAAAGAAATATAATCCCGGATTGGAAATGATGGGGGTTCTGCTGACCATGTATGACCGCCGAAACAAGCTATCGAAAGCGGTCGAAGACGACGTCCGTACGACTTTTGGTGACAAGGTTTTCAAAACCGTCGTGCCGCGCAACGTCCGGATATCCGAAGCGCCCAGCCACGGCCAACCGGCCCTGTTTTATGACATGACATCTCCGGGCGCCCAGGCTTACCTGCGCCTGGCCACGGAAATAGTAGACGCCGCAGGCGATAACCAAAAGGAAGAGAAATGAGTAAATTCGGACTTGGCCGCGGATTGGCCGATTTGAAAGCGGAAATGGGGAATGCCCCGGAAATATCGGTATTGGCCGGCGGCGACCGCGTCGTTGTGCGAAGCCTGCCGGTTGAATATATCGTGGCAAACCCGGACCAGCCGCGCCGGACTTTTGCCCGGGAAGAGTTACAGGACTTGGCCAACTCCATCAAAGAAAAAGGCGTTTTGCAACCCATATTGGTGCGTACGATACAGGGAAAACCCGGGTATTATGAAATAGTTGCGGGTGAACGCCGCTGGCGCGCCGCACAAATGGCGGGACTTTCGGAAATTCCGGCATTGGTCAAGGGGATGACGGACGAAAACGCCATGGAAATCGCGCTGATTGAAAATGTCCAGCGTGAAAACTTGAACGCTATCGAAGAGGCCGCGGCATACCGGAATCTAATGGATTCATGCGGATATGAAATATCCGACGTTGTGAAATTAATCGGCAAATCGGAAAGCTATATCAGAAATATAATGCGACTGTCCAACTTGCCGGAATCGGTTCAAAAAAGGGTCAGCGACGGCACTTTGTCGGCCAGTCATGCGCGGACATTGGCCGTTGCGGAAAATGCGGAAGAACTGGCGGGTCGGGTGATAGAGCAGGGGCTGTCCGTTGCGGATACCGCAAAAGCAGTCAAATCAAGCGGCCGGTCGTCCAAAAGCCGGGCGTTTAACAACCAGTCTATGCCCGCCGAACAGATTAAAGAATACGAACGCAAGATGGAATCGGCCCTGTCCGTGCCGGCGCAGCTGCGCCTGAAAAAAGGCGGGGCGGGGGAAATCGCATTAAAATTCAATAACAAATTCCAGATGGAACAGTTAATACAGTTAATAATTAATAATTAGTATTATCATAGTGTTACTATGTTTTTCATGTGAAATAACGGTGTTGGAGAGAAAACATGAAAGTAGGTATAATCGGGGCGGGCGCATGGGGAACGGCTTTGGCGTGCGGCATCGCGCGCATAGGGCATGATGTTGTTTTATGGGCCTTTGATTTGGCGCTGGCCCAAGATATGCAGCGCGACCGGACGAACGATTCTTTACCCGATGTTATTATTCCGGAAAATGTTTTTATTACGAACGATATGGAAACAGCATGTAAAACCGACATATGGATAATCGCCGTACCGTCGGAATTTTTTTCCGAAACGTTACAAAAAAGCCGGGAATTTTATAAAAATCAACCTGTAATATCCGCCGCAAAAGGAATCAATCCGGACGGAATGCTGATGAGTGATATTATTCAAAAATCGTTAAACGGCGCCGTCGGGGTTATTTCCGGTCCGGGGTTTGCGCGCGAATTGGCGCTGGGCAAACTGACCGGCAGCGTTATTGCAGGCGTCGATACAGTCGTAGACGCCGCGCGGGAAATATTTGCCGATTTGGTTTTGGAAGATACTGAAGATATTACCGGAGTCCAACTGTGCGGGGCGGGAAAGAATATCGTCGCGATTCTGATGGGATATCTGGACGGGCAGGGCGCCGGCGAAAACGAACGCGCTTTGAAACTGTGCCAGACGTGGGCCGAAATTACGGATTTGGGCATTGCGCTGGGCGCGGACAAGGATACATTTTCGGGGCTGGCCGGAATGGGCGATTTATTTTTGAGCGCGGGCAGCCGGACCAGTCGGAATTACGAAGCCGGTCTGGATTTGGCCGCCATGCGAAAGCCGACAGGAACGACCGAGGGTATAATATCGTTGCGCGGTTTGTTAAAATTGGCCGAAAAGACCGGCGTTTTCATGCCGAATGTAAATTTTCTGGCGTCTTTAACGGGCGTATAACTATTCGTGCCGCAGGGAATCTATCGGATTTAATTTCGCCGCCTTTATCGCCGGGAAAACGCCGGATGCCAATCCAACGACGACCGCGACAATGACCGACAGCACGACCGCCCAATAACTGACGGATGCGGAATAGTTAAGCAGCATCGGAACCAGAAACATCGACAGCCCGACGCCCAAAAGCAGCCCGACCATCGACCCCAGGAACGAAATCAATATGGATTCGGACATAAACTGGGTGATAATGTGCGATTCCTTGGCGCCGATGGCCTTGCGTATGCCAATCTCGCGCGTGCGTTCCGCAACCGACACCAGCATCATGTTCATAATGCCGATCGACCCGACCAGCAGCGACACGGACGCGATTGACACAAGCAGCATGCGCATAAATCCCGCGACGGTGTTCATTGTTTCCATGACCTGTTTCATGTCCGTTATCTGAAAGCTGTCCGGCTGGTCGTCACGAAGCCTGTGCCGTTCGCGCAGCAGCATTGTTATTTGTTCCGTCACGAAATTGTTGTCCGCATCGGCGTGCAGGCGCATCGCAATCATTTGAACCGCGTCCGGAAACCGCCAGCTGGAAATCCGTTTTTGCAGCGTGGACAGCGGCACGAACACGGAATCGTCGATACTGGTGCCCATGCTTTCGCCCTTTTCGGCCGTGACGCCGACGATGACCAGCGGCACGTTGCCGACGCGCACGGTTTGGCCGACGGGATTGGCCCCCAGGCCCAGTTCCCGCGCAACCTTGTGCCCCAGGACGATATGCGTCGACGCGTTGCGCAATGCGGACCGGTCAAAGAACGTTCCGCGCGCCATTTCGATATTCTGTATCTGTTGGAACGAAGGATGCGCCCCGACCAAGGTCGTCCCCCAGTTCAGATTGCCCGCGATAACCTGGGCCTGTTGTTGGCGGACCGGGCTGAAAGATTCGACCGCGGGCAGGCGGCCGATTGCTTCGGCGTCCCCGGTGGTCAGGCGCTGCATCCCGCCGGCGATACGCACGCCGCCCGCCTGGGCCGCGCCGGCGCGGATTATTATCGTGTTCGTGCCCAGCGCGGAAAACTGGTCGTCAATCTGTTTTTGAACCGTTTCGCCGATTGTCACCATGACGACCACGGCCAAAACGCCGATAATTATGCCCAGAATCGTCAAAAACGACCGGATTTTGTTACCGGATATGGACAGCCAGGATTCTTTCAAAATATCGTTAAAGGTCATAAAAAACTCCGTTTTTTAGATATTAGATAATAGATACTAGATACCAGATAATTGTTGTTGGCGGATGGTCTTTGTGGTTGATATTAATAATTTTAACAATTCTTCACAATCAATTTTCATACTTTCAAACTGTGGTTTTGTTATGTATTCGGATTCTTGCAATAATTCCAACCAATGCATGGTTTCCGAGCATTCTTTAAGTGCGATATGGGATTTATGAAGAAAGTCGCCCCGACTTATCGCATATACAGCTTCGGACATATTTGCGCCAATACTGGTTCCGGAACGCAAAATCTGTCCGGATATTGCCAGGTTGCACTTTTTTGCGCGCAAAAATTTATCAAGATTCACAATCCTTTTTGCAAATTTTTTGCTTTTTTCTAATGTAATGTTGTCTCTGGACATTTCTTATCTATTATCTGTTATCTACTATCTAGCATCTAATTATAACATATTTCCTTGCAAATTACGATTTTTTAATTAGAATGCCGGGCAGCGGGAGAAAGAGAGAGACGGAAAAAAAAAAGAGAAAGCCCGATGGAACCGCAACAAAAATACATAATCTTCCTTACCGGGGAATCCGGTTCCGGAAAGGGTTATTTTTATCAAAACAACATGCCGGCGGGCAAATCCGGAATCCCGGTATTCGAAAATATTGTTTCAATGACAACGCGCCTGCCGCGCAAGGGCGAAGTCCACGGTTGCGAATACTATTTCACAAACGAAGACGATTTTTACAAAACGCCGCGCGCAACCACCCTGTTCGTGAATGAAAAACTTTGGCAGCAACAGGAAGATTTTATCCACATGCTGAAATCCGACCCGGCAATGACGGGCAAGGCGTTGCGCGATGCCGTGGACAGCCTGTGGGTCAGCGTATCTCCGGAATGGCTTTCGCTGGGCAATTACGCGCGGATAAGCCAGTACAGGTATAGAAAGCGCGACCGGACACCCAATATTTCCAAAATCGTCGAAATATTGGAAAACAATCCAAAATGGCTTTACGGCGTTGCGGAATCCGAAATGGAAAAACACAAAGACCAAAACATAGTGTATGACGTCATAGAGCCGAAATACGCGCGGCAGATGATAGACTGGCTGGCCGCGAACGGATATTCCCATACACCCGTCATTTTATGGTTCAAAAAGCCGGAAAATAATCTGGAAATAGCGGCAAGCCGCGCCACGATGGCGGGCGACATGGCCGTACGCAAAATGAATACCTGTAAAATGTCGGATTTTGAAAATGCGGGGCTTGCCCCGGATTACGAAGTCGTGTCGTCGCAAGACACGGTGTGTTACCCATTGGAAATGGTCAAGTGGTTCAATTCCATATCGGCGCCGCAAAACGCGCATTTTAGAATTCCGCCGATGGGCAAGGAATATGTGGCCGGCCGACTGTGCTATGTCAAATACGGCAGATAGTTAC
>WRJH01000034.1 GCA_009782315.1 Alphaproteobacteria bacterium | reverse complement strand
GCCCGTTTTCGGCAACAACACAATGTCACGAACAAACTGATGCGAATCGTACGACTATGCGGTGATAAAGTCAAAAATCTTTTTGATTGACATGGGGGACACAGTAGTATATGGAAAAAATTTGACAGAATTGTTTTTACCCCCACCCAAGAGTTGCTATGGCGACTTTGTCGCCAAGCCAACTCTATCCCGCCCCACAAGGGGGCGGGTTTTTCCCACTCCCAAGCCCCACAAGGGGGCATGTATTTATTCCAAAACCTGTTTCTGCAATGCGACCAGGTCGGCGCAGCCTTTGGCCGCTAATGCCATCATGTCGTTAATCTTTGATGCATCGAACGGGCTTGATTCGCCGGTTGCCTGGACCTCTATAAATTTTCCGCCGCCGGTCACGACAAAATTGGCATCCAAGTCCGCGCCGCAATCTTCTTCGAAATCCAGGTCCAGGATTAATTCCCCGCCGCGAGAACCGACGGATACCGCCGCGACATAATCGCCAATCGGGTTTTCGTGTATCCGGCCATCGGCCAACAATTTCTTTACCGCCAAAGACAATGCGACAAACCCGCCCGTAATCGACGCACAGCGCGTGCCGCCGTCCGCCTGGATAACATCGCAATCAATTATAATCGTATGCTTGCCCAGTTTTTCCATATCAACGACGGCCCGAAACGCGCGGCCTATCAGGCGTGTGATTTCCGCGGCCCGATGGTCTTTCAACATGGCGTCGCGGGGTTTCCGCACACCGACCGCCCGGGGCAGCATTGAATATTCCGCCGTGACCCAGCCGCCGGTTTTATTTTGCAAGCGCTTCCACAACGGTTGCTGTGTTTCAACCGACGCGGTGCATATCACGTGCGTTCCGCCTATTTTTATCAAGCACGAGCCTTCGGCCCATTTATTGACGTTGGTTTCAATTTCGACCGGGCGCATTTGGTCGGGTTTGCGAAGAGATGGGCGCAGCATGTTCAATCCTTTGGTAATTTTGCCGGATTATAATCCGGCCAGCGCAAAATTCAACTTTAATTTTATGGCTTGACAAACTGGGATTATTTTATAATGATTCCGCCGCTAACCAAAAAAGGGGCAAAAAAATGAGCAACCGTAAAACGCTTGAAAAAGCAATTGAACAATTTAATATACAGATTCAAAAAACAGTAATTAGAATCAGAAAAATAAAACAGAACGCGCTGGCAAATGAATACATTAAAGCGTACGATGAAGAAAACCTGGCCGAACTTTATAAAATTTTGACAAAACTGGAGACAGCGTTGCATGAATGCATCGACGCGCTGGACATTCTGCGCGAAAAAGAGGCACGCGAAAAACGCCAGGCGAAACAAAGAGATTTGCGTATCGCCGCCCTGCGCAAAGAAAAACAGTTCGAGCAAACATTCATGGCATCCATGCCCATAGATGAAGACGAAGGCGAAGAGGCGTACGCCCAGAACAAACTGTTCAAAGAATTGTTCTGTACGAATTTGATACCCGTTAAAGCGCATTAATAACAAATCCGGATTTATCCGGATTTTTTTACAGTCATTTTCTGTTTTTTTATCCCCCCTTTTTGTGATATAATATATTGAAACAAGGGAATGGCAGAGAATGAATAAATCCAGGTTTTTCGCAACTGTGGGCGCGCTTTGCATCGGCGCCGGCGCGGCCGTTGCGCAACAGCAGATGTTTGTAATGCAGCCGCAAATGGTAGGGGGCCAGCAGATGATGGTCGCCCAGCCTATGACGGCGCAACAACAACAGCAGCAAATGATGATGCAGCAAATGCAGTTCCAGCACCAACAACGCCCCGGTCAATTCATTTCGCCGAACGCCGTCGCCCAGATGCCGGGCGCCGCGCCGAACACTCGCGTTACGGGCGCACTGCCGCGCGTCGGTTCCAACGCGAATCCCACCGGCCGCCAATACTATATCCCCCAGGCGTATGACAGATTGTCCGACAGCGGGCTGTACATCGGGCTTTCCGCCGCGTACACAACCGCGGTCAACGGCGGGATAAAGGCGGACTATACATCGGAACCCAGCGCGTATTTCGCGCCCGGCGCATTCCAGCAGGCGCAATTCGCGTATGACACCGTGCTGCCCCTGCAGCTTTCCGTCGGCGCCGCAATCAACAGCGACCTGCGCATAGATTTTTCCTATTCCAGATACAGCGGAATGTCGTACCCCGGAACCGTTTCTACATCCGACGGCCTGGGATACATAGACGTCCGCGCGACCGGCGGCGGCATAACGTCGACCGCGACCATGCTGAATTTGTATTACAACCTGGATTCTTATACCGGGTATATGGCGGGCGGGGCTTTGCGTCCGTACGTCGGCGTCGGTTTGGGTATCAGCACGAACACTATCGCGGACTATCTGGTTTACGACCCGACGTTTTATGCGGAACCGGATTGGCCGCTGGGGTCGTTCCCGCCGGCGGGCGATGTCACCGGAATTTCCGACATTTACGCATATCATTCCGGCGGAACGCGCGAAAACCTGGCATATATGATCGAAGGCGGCGTTACCACCGAACTGGACGGCGGAATAAAATTGGATTTCTTTGTGCGGTACATGGGATTGGGAACCGTTCAATCTTCGGGCAGCATTGTCGTGTCGCAGACGGAATGGATCGCGACGGGCGTTCCGGGAATCCCGCTGGGCGAACCGGGTTCCGAAGTGCCGGCCGGATACGACAGCGTATACCATTACACCAATTGGTCGGAATCGGGCAACCTGGCGACCGTCGACGTTGGCGTCAGAATGAGATTACAGTTTTAAGGCATAAGTCATAGGGCATAAGGCATAAAATGTATGCGGATAACAACGTACTTCGTCAAAAGAGTATGAAATTTTCCATCAGGATATACAATCTTGTAAAATACCTGATTGATGAAAAAAAAGAATTTGTTTTATCAAAACAAATTTTGAAGTCCGGGACAAGTATCGGAGCAAACCTGGCCGAAGCAAAATGCGCAATATCAGATGCCGAGCATTTGGCAAAACTGTACATATCATACAAAGAATGTTCGGAAACTCTGTATTGGTTGGATTTGTTAAATAATATAAACCTGATAACGGAACCACAGTTCAAAAGCATATACAAAGATTGTGAAGAAATTATAAAAATACTGACGTCTGCAATAAAGAAATCAAAAACAAAAGTAAGTGTCAAGAAAAATGAAACAAAATAAACTCTTATGCCTTATGCCTTATGCCTTATGCCTTATTGGCGGCTTTGCCGCCAATGCCGCGCCGCAGATAAAGGCGCCGACCAGCGGAAACGCCGCCGCCGCCGCGGGCGTGCGGACGCAAAACGACGCGTATCAATCCGCTTTGATGGCAACCGGAATGTCGACACAAAATATTACCGGCGATGCGGCGATTGACGCAAGCATCGCCGCCCTGCCCGTGCGCGTGGCAAGCATTGATTTGGCGCGCGATATCGTGACGGGGCGCGGGGAATTTAATATTGGACGACGGGACCTGGAAAATTGCGCCATGATTTTTCCGGCCGGCAGATTCGCATGGGACAGACCGACCGCGGGAACGCGCGCCGGCGGCAATATCACCTGTGTCGCAGAGGTTGAAATGCGAAAGATATACGGCAACAACGATATAATTCTGGCGCGCGCGATGGTCGCGGCGGGTGATTCCATCGAATGCAACATCGACCACTTTCCGGAATCCGGATATACGGCCGAAGCGTTCAAAACCGAATTCCCCGAAGACCAGGAACCAAGTTTAAGCAAAGTCCGCAGACGCATGGACAAAGAACAGAAAAAAGACGCCGGTAAACGAACGCTGACCGCCGCCGCGCTGGCCGCGGGCGCGGGCGCGATGCTGGCCGGCGAAGGCAACAGATGGCAGGGCGCGGGAATCGGCGCGGTCGCCGGCGGCGGCACCATGTACGCCAGCACCCAGGCCGGTCACGTCGGGGGCGCCGTAATAATGGGCACGGCGGTGAACGCCGCGGCCGGTGGGCTTGTTGGAAATATTATGGGGGTCGGCGATACGACATGGCTGGTCGATGATTGCCCGGGTGCGGAATCTTTCAGCTGTCTGTTCGGGTCGTATGTTTTATCCGACCAACTGGAACCAGAAAAGCGCGCGTTTTATAATATACGGGAACAAAGAATTCTGGTATGCAACACCGACATGTCCGGTTGCGATTACGCCGATTTGGTTGATACTTATATCAACGTAACCCCGCCCCCGAGCAGTAAATTGACATCGCCAATGTCAATATCGGAATTCCAGCAACAACAGCTTGTACCGGGCAGCGGGGTCGATGCCACGGACGAAAAACACTGTCTGAAAAACAATACAATGACAACCGACGGCTGTGACGCGGGCAGTCAAACATGGGTTCAAATTTTCGACGCGGAAGGCGGCAAACCCAATAAAGTCAGCAGCAGATATGCCGCCGTATGCAAAGGCTGGACGGCAACCAACAAGGAAAAGAACAAATGGAAAAATGATGGCAAGGATAGCAAAGGTAACGCTTGCAGCTTGTATTCAATGGCCCCCGATGGAAATATGGGCGTCGAGATTCCAGGCGCGAAATTTTCAAACTTTAAACCATACGTATTGAACGCGTCCGACGGCAAAATAATCGACATATCCCATCCCGGACGGATGACGGCGACCATTACCGGCGCGGTCAGCGGCGGCATATTGGGCGGATGGTCGGCATACGAAGGCGCGAATGAAGAAATCCAGGAACGCTGGGTCGCGGCGGTGCGGGAATACAAGGATTCTTTGGAAAGAATACATTGCAGCACCGGCACCCGCCCTCTTTCCCCATATAACGGCATCGTCGTAATACCGAACGTGCGACAGTAATTCCTCCCCCCCCCTAAAACCGTCATTGCGAGGAGTGCTTGTCTGACGCGAAGCGTCTGCAAACACGACGCGGCAATCCAGATATATAGTCGCGCGGCAAAGCCGCGCACTTTATTTACTGGATTGCTTCGTCAGAAAAACACGACTGTTGCCAGCCGTGATTTTTCTTTCTCGCAATGACAGTTTTCAGTTCCAGCAGGGAGAGAGGAATTTACTTCGTTTTGTTCTGGTTGTAAAATGGCACCCAGTTGCTGGCGCCCCAGCCATTCACCTTTTTCCAGAAATCCATCAGACCGTCATACCCGGCGGGTGCGGCGGTTTCACGGTCTGTCTCTTCTTGCAGCGTGTCAATTCTGCACGTTATTTTATTATCCCTTAGATACGCTATATTATCCGGAAAGCCCAGCCTGTCTTCGTTACTAAGGTTGTCTCCTGGATAAGCGGCGCGATATTCCTCTATTATCTTATCGGCTTCATCGGAACTCGCTTTTCCTTTACCTTTTTCACCTATTCTATCCAGCCAATCTTTCAGCCTATCCAATTCTTCTTGCTTTGAAGGTTTTCCACCGCTTTCGCCGCCTGTCATGCTTTTCACTTTTTCTTTGGCTTTGGTGAATGCGTTACCCATGGCGCCGCGCGCCACATTACGCCCGGCGACCAGACCCTTGTACCCGGCTTTCAAAAGAAGATTCGTGCCCGTCTTAAACATGACGCCAATCGGTTTCAACGCCGCATTGTTCATAACGCTGGGCGGAACAAAATCCCATTCGTTTTTCGCGAATTCGTCATAATGCTGGCTGGAAAAAAGTTCGTATCGGATAACAGCCAACATTTCCATTGCGGCCTTGCATTCTTCAATTGCCCCCGTTCCGGCGGCATATTCGGCCATTTGTTCGACCATATAGTTCATTCTGGCCCCGCTTTTCAGCGCATCGTTGAACGCAACTTTCAATTTGGAATTTTTCATATACGTAAACGTTTCGATCATCCATTGGAATTTTGCCCTGGCCTCCTTGTCTTTTTTCTTTATTTTTCCCATGATTTTTGAAGCATTGGTCACAATATCGTCCAATCCCTTGGTAGGATCTATACCCGCCGCAAATATTGCGCCGACTATGGTGGACGCGTCTTTCTCCTCGTACTTGTGACGATTGTGGCGGCTGGTCAGTTTGCCGATAGTGGTATTTTGTACATGTTTGGCTTTCTCTTGAAGCCATTCTTTCAGATTTTTACCGGGCGCCTTTGCCTTTTCGAAAGGGTTTACTTCTTCTATCTCGTTTTGCCCGGATACGTATTCTCTTATTTCTTCGCGCGAATTATTAGCAAACAACCAATCCATTATCTTATCTACAGATACACCAGCATCCGGAAATTCTTTTACTAACTCTTTCGCCCATTGTTGATTCGTAATAGTTGCCATTTTCGTCCCCTTTTGTTATTCAATTATACCATAAACTGTTGTGTAATTCCAAAACAACTCCTTGACAAATTATATATAGCGCAAATATGACAAATTTCAAGGGCAAGCGAAAATATTTACGAATATTTGCAAAATTGGAAATTTTGGGATAAAATCCGAGAATACGCGGATATGGCGAATCCGAGTATATGAGAACGAGCGAAGCGAAGTTCGAATAAATACGAGGATACGCGCAGACACGAAGTGTCGAGCGAAATTGGCAGACGCGCTGGATTTATAACGGGGATATGGCGGAACTGGTAGACGCGCTGGATTTAGGTTCCAGTGGAGAAATCCTTTAGAGTTCAAATCTCTATATCCCCACCATTAATAATGTAGGGGCAAATAATTATTTGCCCCTACAAAATAAAAATCCGCCGAACGGCGGATTTTTATTTTAACAATTCTATCGCTTTCTGGGTTTCGGAAACAACGTCGGCCAGCGGGAACGAATCCTTCATGCCGGACGTGTCGCGGTCGTTTACGCGATATTTAACCTCTGCCATTTTGTCCGCCAAAGTTTTCGCCGACACAATAATCCGAACCGGCGCCGCAATCAAATCCGCGTCCGCGAATTTTTCGCCCGCACGTGCATCGCGACCGTCGAAAATCGCATCAACCCCGGCCAGGGTCAAATCGTTATAGATTTTCTCTGCGGCGGTAAACGCCGCCCCGTCTTTGTCCGAAATCGCAATCACATGGACTGCGAACGGCGCGGTTTCCATATTCCACACGGGACCGTTGTCGTCCGCCGATTCTTCCAAAAGCGCGCCCAGAATCCGCGTGACGCCGATTCCATAGCATCCCATTATCGGATGATTCTGTTTGCCGGCCGCATCGGTATAGGCCAGCCCCATGGATTCCGAATATTTTTTCCCCAATTGGAAAATATTGCCGATTTCGATCGCCCGTTCTTGGCGCATTTTCGCGCCGCATTTCGGACAGGTTGCGTCTTCGCCGACCAGTTCCTTGTTCGCATTGAATCCGCACGCATCGCACAGATAAATAGTATCTTCGCCGGTTTCATGTATCAATTGGAATTCGTGCGCTATGTCGCCGCCCATGTCGCCCGACGGCGATATCACATGAACGAAATTTTGAAACCCGCAGCGCTTGAAAATTTTGTGATACGCGTCCAGCGCCCGCGCGTAATATTTTTCCAAATCCGCCTGGTCCGAATGAAACGAATATCCGTCCTTCATAATAAATTCGCGCGTGCGAATGACGCCCGCGCGCGCGCGCAGTTCGTCGCGAAATTTCGTCTGGATCTGGTACAGCATGAACGGCATCTGGCGGTACGATTCCAAAAACGACCGTGAATAATCGACCACTATTTCTTCGTGCGTCGGATTCAGCACGTAATCCGCGCCGCCCCGGCCCTTAAACTTCGCCAGCACGTCGACCGTATTATAGCGGCCGGATTCAATCCATAAATCCGCGCCGGATACGACCGGCATCAAAATTTCCTGGCCGTCGATTTTGTTCATCTCTTGCCGGATTATGCGTTCAATGTTCAAAAGAACGCGAAAACCCAGCGGGGAATAAGTATAGCCCCCCTGGAAAGTTTGGTGTATGTATCCGCCCTTTACGGCGATTTTGTGACCTTTGGTCGTAGCATGGCCGGTTTCTTCAAACTGGCGGCGCACGCTTAAGTTTTGGATAAGCATTTTGTTTGCCTTTGATTATTTTAATTTCATATATTCGTCGCCGACTATTTTTCCAAGAACGTCGGCCAGTTCTTTTCTGTTTTTGAATTCCGCCAAAGGCGGCGGCGGCAGCACATGAATTTCAACCATAAATCCGCCCAAAACGAATATATGGAACATCTGGGAAATCAGTCCGCGTTCGCGCGAACATTTGGGCCCCTGTGTCTGTTTGGCATTCGCAAAATACGCGTAATGTTCCGCCAAATCCGTGTCCGAAATTTTCGACCCGTCCCGATTTCGATAGAACATCGCGACCGGTTGTACCGTCGCGCCGCACATATGACCATCCCGTTCCAAGAAATTAAACATCGCGGATTTGAAAGGCAGCACGTACGCGCCGTTTGTCGTCGTACCCTCGGGATAAATTCCCATCGGCCATGTCGCGCGGTTCATCTGGTCGCATACTTTGGCCAATGTGGCCAGCGCGGTATGCGGATTCCGGTCGATAAACACCACGCCGAATTTTTTCATCAGCCAGCCGATGAATGGCCAGTCGGCCGCCTCTTTTTTCGAAAAGAAACTGTTGCCGAATGCAATCGGAAACGATACAAATTCAAACAGCGATATATGATTCCCGACGATCATCAGCGGACGTTCGTCCGACAGCTTTCCATGAACCCTGATTTTTATACCAATCAAAAACGCCGTGCCCCGCATATAAAAGCGCAGGAACTTTGGTCCAATCGCCGTATATTTCGGTATAAACAATCCTATGACCAGATTCAGCACCGTCCACGAAGTGAACAACGTGAAGCGCAATGTCCCGGATGTATAATTGAAGATGTTTGGGTTTTTCATGTTGTATCTGTGTCTGTTGTGACTAATTGCTCCCCCCATCGGGGGGAGCCGAAAGACACAAAGTGTCTTTCGGTGGGGGGCAATAAACATATATCTGTCCCCCCCCCGCCGGCTTTGCCGTCGGCTCCCCCCCAAGGGGGGGGAATTTAGGTATTCCACTCTCTCCCCC
>WRJH01000033.1 GCA_009782315.1 Alphaproteobacteria bacterium | reverse complement strand
GCACCACGACCGGTTTGCCATGCGTCATGTCGCCCGGCTTGGCGCGCGAAATATCCATGTCCTTTTTATCGCGGCCGCGCGTGGATACTATATCGCCGCCGTCCAGGAATATATCCGCGACGTTAATCGCGGCGGTCAGATATCCGCCAGGATTGTTGCGCACGTCGACGATGTATCCCTTTACCTTTTTCTTTTCCAGTTCGGCGACGGCACCCTGCATTTCTTTGGTTGTCGTCGCGCCGAAATCCGAAATGCGGATATATCCGACGTCTTTGTCTTCGCCCTTTTGTTCGAATTTCACCGATTTGACTTTGATGATTGCGCGGGTCAGTGTGATTGTTCGCGGCTCTTTTCTGTCCTGGACGACGGTCAGGCGAACTTTCGTTCCGGGTTTGCCTTTCATTTTTTTAACGGCCTGGTTCAGGGTCAGGCCCCCGACCTGTTCGCCGTCTATATGCGTTATCAAGTCGCCCGCCTTTATTCCGGCGCGGTCCGCGGGCGTGTCGTCGATTGGCGATATGACTTTTATAACGCCGCGGTCGGCCGTGACTTGGATGCCCAGGCCGCCGAACGACCCGGACGATTTGTCCGTGAAATCTTTCATTTCTTCGGCGTTAAGATACGACGAATGCGGGTCCAGGGACGAAAGCATGCCGTTCATAGCGGCTTCCAGCATTTTTTTCTCGTCCACTTCTTCGACGAAATTTTCGCGCGCAGCCTGGAACACGGCCGCGAATTTTTTCAATTCGGCGTAAATCTGTTCGTCGGTCAGGGGTTTGACCGGCTCTTTTTTCACGGCGGCGGCGACCGGGAACGCAAACACGAACGCCAATGCGAATACGAATAGCTTTTTCATAACAATCCTTTTGTATGTCGCGCCAATATAGCGAAAAAAATCCCCGCTTTCAAGCGGGAATTATTTGCGCTGTTTGTCCAATTTTCGCAATTCGGCGATTATGCCGCCTATGTGTTGGATTTTTTCTTTGTTGTTGATTTTTCCCTTGTCTGATTCCGTGTACAAGCGAATGCCGTCCGACGCGTGGATAATTCGACGTAAACACACGACCATGGCCCGATATTTCATAATTTCTTTCAACGTGCCGCTGTTCGGGCCGTATATGTGGAACCCGGATTTATCGTGCAGTTTGCAATAGATTTCATACACCGGTTTTGCGATTCCCAAATCGATTATCATCGGGGAAAATATGTCGCGGTATACTATCTTATGGTTTGCTTCGGCGAAATCTATGAACGACACTTGCCCGTTTTTCGGATTATAAAATATGTTTCGCGCATTCAAGTCGCCGTGCGACCAAACGCGGACGGTATCGTATTGAAACGCAACTATCTGTTTGTATATCTTTTCCATAAACCGGACGTCTTCGGCATGGAACGATTTTCCCATTTTATTTCCGATAAAGTTTTCAAGGCGTTCGATTTTCAATTCTTCGGAAATTTTATATGACTTTGCTTCCATTGATTGTTTCAGTTCGCTCATATCGGCCATAAAGCTGGCCAGTTTGTGTTTCAATTCGTATTTATGCCGGCGCGGCATCTGGCGGTATGTTTCCCTATCAAGATGAATTCCATGCGCGCGGTCCTCCAGAATTGAAAATTCTTCATCTTTGATATGGTGCATTCTGGGGATATTGTACGCGGTGTTTCCGACCGCGCGGATTTTTTCGATGACCAGTCTGGTATTGTGTTGTTTTTTCAGCCACTTTTTTTTCTGTTCTGCGTTAAAATGCGGCAAAGGCCGCTTCATTACGAATTCTTCGCCGTAATGTTCGACGCATGTTTCGCGGCCGTGAATAAGCGGTGGTTGAATTATCATATCGGTTAATATAATATAAAATAAAATTTTGTCAAGACAATAAATCACCTTGGCGCATCGAATATGCGCGCCGGGTCCACGGATTTATTTCCGCGGCGCATTTCCAAATACATTTCGGCGGCATTGGCGGGCATGCGGCCGACCGGTTCCCCGGCAAGCACGTCCTGGCCCAGCATGACGTCGGCGGCGCCAAGCCCGGTCATAACGGTGTAATACGAATTTTTGTGCGATATAATCAGCACGCGGCCGTATCCGCGGAAATTATCCGAAAATTCGACGCGGCCGTCCATCGGCGCCGTCACCAGGGCGTCGGCGCGAGTCCGAATCCGCCAACCATCGGAAACCAGACCCAGTTCGGATTTTTCGCCGAATTTCAAGACCAGCCGGCCGGACACCGGCGCGCGCAGGCGGCGCGAAGAAAACGAATAATCGACGGATACTTTTTCGCCCGCGATTCCGGCGGTCAGTTCTGAAATATTTTTCGCCCGCGCCGAAAGGTCGCGCAGATTTTTTTGCGTGTCCATTTGCCGGGCGCGCAGTTTTTCATTCTGGGCGGTTCTGTTTCGCAACAGCTGGTCCAATTCGTTCCGCTGGCGCCCGTATTTTTCCACCGTCCCCGCCAGTTTTTCATGTTCCGCGCGCTGTTGTTTTTGGACGCGCTCCAATTCCTTTATCTGGGCGGCGGCGGCGCGCACCTCTGAATCAAATATGTCCGCGATGCCGGACAGCAAAACCGACGCGTGAATGTATTCGCGCGTGTCGTCTATCCGGGTAACGGGCGCGCCGGATATAATCAGCAGCGCCGCGGCGGCTTCGGCAATTCTTTCGCGGTTCGATTCGATTGATTCGGCCAAACGTTCGCGCTTTGTTTCCAGTTCGGCGATGCGGTTTTTTATGCCCGCGCGTTCGGATTCCAGTTTGTCCACCTGGGCGGCGGCACGCACCAAATCGCGGCGCGTCCGGTCGACGTCCGCGGTGGATTTCTGGACTTCGCCGGCTATCTTTTTATTTTGCGCTTCGGCTTTTTTTATCTGGGCCTGGACCGCAGCCAGGTCGGATTGCGATGCGCGTATTGTAGGGGCAAATAATATTTGCCCCCCAAATAAAGTCATAAAAATCAAATATTTTGTTCGTTTCATATTTTATCGGGGCAAATAATATTTGCCCCTACATTATTTAATCACAACTTTCAAAAAGGTCTTTTTACCCTTTTGCAGCATTATGGTTTTACCAGGAGTCGCTGTAACAAAAGTCACATTGGCATCCGTCACTAGATTTCCATCCATCATTAATCCACCCTGCTCTATCAAACGACGTGCTTCTGAATTAGATTTAACAAGACCAACCATGACGAGAAATACCGTGATTTGGATATTTTCATCAAGTACATCATCGTCGGGCTTAAAACCATATTCCTTTAAAGATTTTTTTGAATCAAACATAAACGTTGGAATATTTTGCGATTCCGCGCCGCCGGCAAACAGCGCAGCGGCGGCTTCTTCCGCCGCCTTTGCCGCGGCTTCACCATGCGCTATTTTGGTCGCTTCGAACGCCAGAATTTTTTTTGCTTCGTTGATTTCCTTGTCTTTCAGTGCTGATAATTTCATAATTTCAGCCAGGGGAATTTCCGTATATATTTTCAAAAACTTTTCAACATCCGTGTCCGCAACGTTGCGGAAATATTGGTAATAATCGTATGTGCTGGTCTTGTCTTCGTTTATCCAAACGGCATTGCCCGCGGATTTCCCGATTTTTTCGCCCGAAGAATCGGTAATCAGCGGCGTTGACAATACAAATGCCTCTTTTTGCAATTTCTTGCGAATCAGTTCGACGCCCATAATGCTGTTGCCCCATTGGTCCGCACCGCACAATTGTAAAACGCAATTATGTTTGTTATACAGTTCCAGAAAGTCCACCGCCTGTATGGTCATATAGTTGAATTCCAGAAATGTCAGACCGTGTTCCATTCGACGTTTCACCGATTCCATAGACAGCATGTGCGGTATGGTGAACAAAGTTCCGTATTCGCGCAAAAATTCAAGATGATTGTATGATTTCTGCCAATCGTAATTGTCGACAACCAGAATTCCACCGGGCAGAATTTTTTCGATTGAACGACGAAGCCCGGCCAGATTATTTTCAATCTGTCTATCGGAAAGCATAGGACGACCAGCGTCGCGTTCCGACGGGTCGCCAATTCGTCCCGTTGCGCCACCGACAAGCGCGATTGGATTATGCCCGGATTTCCGAAACCAACGCAACAACATTAAAGACGCCAAATGCCCGACATGCAAAGAATCGCCCGTCGGGTCGGTTCCCCAATATGCCGTAATCGGCCCGACATTCATCGCATCCGACAAGGCATCTATATTGCTGGTCTGGTATATGAATCCCCGTTGTTCCAATTCATGCAAAAGTTCGTTTTTCATATTGTTTTCCTTTTATCAAATTATATCATAAAAAATCCCGCTTTCGCGGGATTTTATTAGCCAAGCATTTTGGCGACTTCGTCCGCGAGGTTGTCCTCTTTCTTCTGGATGCCTTCGCCCAGCAGATAATACGCAAAACCGGCAAGGGTCAGTCCCGCCGCGGCAAGAACCTGTCCCACGGTTTTATCCGGGTCCATGACGAACGGCTGTTCGTTCAACACCGATTCGCCGTAATATTTTTTTATCCGGCCTTCGACCATTTTTTCGACAACCTGTTCCGGTTTGCCGGCGGTGGCGCCGGATTCTATGAACACTTTCTTTTCGCGTTCGACCGCATTCGGGTCAACCTGGTCTATCGTCGCGAATTCCGGTTTCGACGCCGCGATATGCATCGCGACTTTCGGACCGATTTCCGCGCTTGCGGCGATATCGCCGTTAATGGCAACAACCACGCCGATTTGTCCCATGCCGGGAACCAAAGCGTTGTGGACATAAGTATAAACCGCGTCGCCGGAAGCGCAACGGATGCGGCGCAAAGTCATATTTTCGCCGATGGTCGAAATCGTGTTTTTGATTTCGTCAGACATAGCGTCCATAACCTTTGCAAAGCATTCGCCGTCGCAATTGCACTCGCATTCGCATTTGCATCCGCAGCCGCTGTAAATTTCGATTGCCTTTGCGGTGGTATCCGCGACCAGTTTTTGGAACATTTCGTTTTTCGCGACGAAATCGGTTTCAGCGTTAAGTTCGACGATGACGCCGAAAATCCCGTCGTTCGATTTGGCGGCCGCGACAAGCCCGCTGGCGGCGACGCGGTCGGCTTTCTTCGCCGCCTTTACAATGCCTTTCTGGCGCAGCCAGTCGGCCGCCGCCTCTATATCGCCGTTCGTCTCAAGCAGCGCCGCTTTGCAGTCCATCATGCCGGCGGCCGTTCTTTCACGCAAATCCTGTATCAAGGATGCCGTTATGTTTGCCATTTTATAACTCCTTTTATCCCTTTGGTTTTATCCGCGCACTTTGGTGTAATAGCGCACGTTCATTGCGGTCCGCCGCGCATCGGTTATGTTCTTGCACCACGGTCCGACCATGCCGTTGTTGTCCACGACGTACACTTCTTTCGAATGCGCCTTGTAAACGACGACCGACATGTCGTCGTTGGCTTCGACAATGCTTGCTTTATAAGTCGTCCCGACGCTGCTGGTGATTTCCGGGTTTGCGGGAAACGACATTCCCGTTCCGGCAAATTTATTTTCCATATTTCCCGTCATATCATAATCCTCGCAATTAATTTTACTCATATTTATCGACATTTTTTTAGTTTCCTTTGTCTTCTGTTGTTTGTTCGTTTATTCTCTCTTCCAGTTTGTGTTCCTGTTTGTCCCGGCGGGATTCGCGCGCTTCGGAAATTTTGGATTTTTCCTTTGCGACTTTGTCGCGTTCGTTTTCTTCGAATTCGTCGGCCTGTTCCGCCTTTATCTCGCTGGACGCTTTTTTGCCCTGGGCGCCGCCCAGACGTTTTTCAAGACCCGACAGAATGGCATCGACAAACAAATCGGAATACAATTGGATTGCGCGCGAAGCGTCGTCGTTGCCCGGAATCGGATAATTGATAAATTCCGGATTGGCGTTTGTGTCGCAAATTCCGATAATCGGCATGTCCAGATTTTTCGCTTCCAAAACGGCGTTGTATTCGCGCGGCACGTCGATGATTACGACGGCCTGGGGGACGCCGTGCATTTCCAATATTCCGCCGAAAATCCCGCGCAGTTTCCCCGCGTCGCGCGTCATGTTCAGGATTTCTTTCTTGGTAAGGCCCAGTTTGTCGGCGTTTTCGATGTCCGTTTCCAGTTTTTTCAAACGGCGGATGGATTGCGACACGGTGGCCCAGTTGGTCATCATTCCGCCCAGCCAGCGGTTGTTGACATAGAATTGGCCGCAGCGTTCGGCGGCGTCTTTGACGATGTCTTTGGCCTGGTGCTTTGTCGCGACGAACAGGATTTTTCCGCCTGCGGCCGCGATTGTTTCGATAGCGACCAGCGCGTTGTGCAGCAGCGGCGCGGTCTTGTTCAGATTGATGATGTGGATTTTATCTTTGACGCCGTAAACGTACGGTGTCATCAGCGGGTTCCAGCGGCGCGTGTGGTGGCCGAAATGAACGCCGGCTTCCATCAGCTGTTTCATGGAAAATTTTGGCAATGCCATGGTTTGCTCCTTTGCGGTCGCAAAAAGGGACTAGGGACTAGGGACTAGTTGCTAGAAGGCTTTATGCGTTTCTGTTTATCCTCGCCGTTTGCACTTTATACCTTTCGGACAGAAACTTGCAAACGACTGTGTTATATGCCCGGCCATACGGCCGAACGTAGCGGGATTATATACGGTGAATATCGAAAATGCAAGAAAAATATAGGTAATTATATACAATGTCGACCCGGCCTACATTCTTAGAACGATTTGTCACTCCGGCGCAGGCCGGAGTGACAGCCAGAATTTAACTTTTATCACTGGGTCGATATTGTATATAATTGCCAAAATATGTGGAACTGTTAAGATAATAGAACAAAAATACAAAAAGTATCTTTTCAGACAAAATTTTGAAAAAAAGGGCGCAAAATTTTGCGCCCCTACTTCATCGCATCCAGTTTTGCCAGAGCAGCCTTGGCGGCAGATTCATGGTTGGAATTATAGGCGACATACTCCAACTCCTCCTGGTCTGTTATCTTTTCAACAGCGGCCAGGGCGGCAGATTCATGGTTGGAATTATAGGCGACATACTCCAACTCCTCCTGGTCTGTTATCTTTTCAACAGCGGCCAGGGCGGCAGATTCATGTTTGGATTTACTGGCGACATTCCTCAAATCTCCCTGATCTGTCATCTTTGCAACAGCGGCCAGGGCGACAGACTTATCGTCGGAATTTATAGCAACCGGACCCAACTTGGTTTTGTCTGTCATCTTTTCAAAAGCCGCTTTTCTGACCGATTTTAGACCGGAGTATTCAGCGATATACTCTAACTTTTCCTGGTCTGTTATCTTATTGACAGCGGCCTTGGCGGCAGATTCATGTTTGGATGTATAGGTGGCGACATACTCCAACTCCTCCTGGTCTGTTATCTTTGCAACAGCGGCCAGGGCGGCAGATTCATGGTCGGATTTACTACTGGCGGCGACATTCCTCAAATCTCCCTGATCTGTCATCTTTGCAACAGCGGCCAGGGCAACGGATACATTATCGGAGTATACGGCGATAGTCCCCAAATTATCATCGTCTGTTATCTTATTGACAGCAGCCAGAGCGACAGATACATTATCAGATCTGAGGGCAATCTCTTCCAGTTCATTATTGTCTGTTATTTCACTAAGGTCCTCATCGGCCAGCTGGACACGCAAATTACCCAACTTCTTGTGTTGTATTATATTGACGGTGGCACCGACAGCGGTAAGCCCCAAAAGGGATATGCCAACTATTTTGAAATTCTTCACACTTTTCGCGCAACTTTTCAATTTGGCGTACTCTTGCTGTTTTTCATTGGTCAGACGCTGTATCTCGCTATCCAGAATCTCTATCTGCATATCGTACATATCCGCGCGGACATTACCCATTAAAACGACCAGCACACAACAAAATAAAGCCAAAAAATTTTTCATGACGATACCATTTATTGAGTTATCTGGGTTTTCAAATCTTGCTGTTTATTATACTGTACCACACCAATTGTGGCCGTCGTTGCGACCCCGACGGCGCCCGCGATGGTGGCAATTTTCCAATTTTTCTTTTCCCTATCACAACGGGATTTTTCTTTTTGAATTTGTACCAAATCATTACGCAGAGTGTCACGTATAAGCGTCTTGCTGGCAATTTCCGCAATCTTTACATCGTCAGCAAACGCCGAAACAGGCGACAAAAATAAAATCGAACAAAAGATTGGAATTATAGTCGCGCGAAAACTTCGCGCAAAATCGTTCAACGCCCTGCATAGTGTATAGTTTTCTGCGGGTTTCACAGAAGGCTCCTTTTCTTTTATATGCGCATTAACCGGTTTATTTCATCATACAGTTGAAAGATGTCATTTTCGCATCTTTTTTGTTGATTACGGTCCATGCTTCGACGCCTTCGGATTCTTCGTATCCTTTTTCACAGAAACGATTGGTCGTGCACAGCCCCCAGTATCCGTTTTCGCAGAACTGCTGGGCCTTGCCGCCGTAAAGTTCGCAAATGTTCATTTCGCCCGATTTGCTGCATTTTCCGATTTTCGACCCGGTGGGCGCGCAACGCCAGAACTGCATGCCCGACGCGGACGTGCGTTCGTTTGTCTTTACGAATCCTGTGTTGCAATTGATTTGTTCGCCGCCGCCGCATACGCCGAAATCATCGCCGTCCCATGCCCGCGTTGCGGTTCCGCCCCAAACCCGGCATTTGCGCAAACATTTCGGATTGGCGGTGTTTTCACCCGATAAAACCAAATCAAAGGACGCACAGCCTGTCGCCTTGCAATTATCCTGGTCCGCCCAGATTACATACGGATTGTTTTTATCGGTGCATTCAACCTTTTGCGCAACTGGCGTAACCTTTGGCCCGGACGGCGCGCGAACGACGGCACCGGCCACAGGCATCACCCCTATGCGCGATTCGGTCGCGCCGGATGATATGCCCAGCGTGCGGCGACCGTGGTTTGTGCCCGTATCCGCCGGTCGGACCGGCGCGTTTTCTGGCACGATTATTTCGACTTCTTGAATTTCTTCGGCCGGCTCTTCTATAACCGGCCCTTCTTCGTCAAAAAGTTCGTCGTCCAATATTTCTTCGACGATAAATTCTTCGGATTCATCGAACGAATCTATGTCGGCGCGCGCGGTTTGCGCGAATGCACAAACAAGG
>WRJH01000032.1 GCA_009782315.1 Alphaproteobacteria bacterium | reverse complement strand
AAGGAAAAATTATTTTTTGCATGCCCACCAAAGCCCGACCAGCCACCCGACAATCGTCCATCCGAAAAGCCAGCTGTATATTCGAACCTGGGCCATGTTCAGGCCGTCTATGCCGTTCTGCCGCGCCAGCCACGCCGGAAACATATACGCGCACCAAACGATTGCGCCGGCCATGATATATTTGACGGTTAAGATGATGTTAATGTCCGGCATATTCCGCATTCTTGCCCAGCTGTTCTTCGATACGCAGCAACCGGTTGTATTTCGCCGTGCGGTCGGTGCGCGACATAGAGCCGGTTTTTATCTGGCCCGCGTTCGTCGCGACGGCCAGGTCTGCTATGCTTGTATCCTCGGTTTCGCCCGACCGGTGGGAAATCACAACGCCGTAACCTGCGTCCCGCGCCATTTTAATGGTGGAAAGCGTTTCGGTCAGCGTTCCGATTTGATTCATTTTGACCAATATGGCGTTCGCGATTCCATCGTCTATTCCACGTTTCAGGCGTTCTGGATTGGTCACGAATATGTCGTCGCCGACAATCTGAATTTTTTGGCCCAGCCGTTCGGTCATCAGTTTCCAACCGGCCATATCGTCTTCGGCCATGCCGTCTTCGATTGAAATAATCGGATATTCGGAAACCAGTTTTTCATAAAAATCGACCATCTGTTCCGACGATAATTTTTGGCTTTCGAATTCATAAAACCCATCTTTGTAAAATTCCGACGCGGCGGGGTCCAATGCTATCGCGACATCCGCGCCCGGTTTGTATCCTGCGGCGTCTATGGCCGACATTATGGCGGAAAGCGCTTGGCGCGAATCGTTAAAATTCGGGGCGAATCCGCCTTCGTCGCCGACGTTTGTCGGCTGGCCGGATTTTTTCAAAACGGATTTCAGCGCGTGGAAAATTTCGGCGCCCATGCGTATCGCATCCGATTCGGACTCCGCGCCGACCGGGACAATCATGAATTCCTGGATATCCAAACCGTTGTCCGCATGCGCGCCGCCGTTAAGTATATTAATCATGGGGCGGGGTAGCAGGTAGCAGGTAGCAGGTAGCAGGTATAAAGAACGCAGATGTTCGTACAGCGGAACGCCTTTGGCATTCGCGGCGGCGTTTGCGACGGCAAGTGACACGGCCAAAATCGCATTCGCGCCCAGCGCGGATTTATTCGGCGTGCCGTCCAGTTCAATCATTTTGTTATCAATCGCCGATTGGTCGGCGGCACTCATTCCGACCAGCGCGGGCGCGATAATTTCGTTTACATTGGCGATGGCGCGCGTCACGCCGCGGCCGCCGAAATCACGTCCGCCGTCGCGCATCTCCAATGCCTCGAACGTGCCGGTGCTGGCGCCGCTGGGGACCGCCGCGCGTCCCATGACATCCCCGGCCCACACGTCCGCTTCGACCGTCGGGTTGCCGCGGCTGTCCAGAATCTGCCGCGCGTGGATTTTTGCAATTTCGAACATTATAATATCTCTTTTACAAATTAAAGTCTTCGCCCAGATAGACTTTGCGAACCATCGGGTCGTTTATGATTTCGGGCGTAGAGCCGTGTTTCAAAATCTTGCCGTCGTGCAGGACGTACGAACGGTCGGTGACGCCAAGCGTTTCGCGCACATTGTGGTCGGTGATGATAACGCCCAGGCCGCGGCCCTTTAACTGCGACACCAATTCGCGTATGTCGTTCACGGCTATGGGGTCGATTCCGGCGAACGGTTCGTCCAGCAATATGAATTTCGGGTCCGTCGCCAGCGCGCGCGCGATTTCGACGCGGCGGCGTTCGCCGCCCGACAGCGATGCGGCGCTGGCACAGCGCAGGTGGGAAATAGAAAATTCAGAAAGCAAACCGTTCAATTTTTTTATGCGTGCGTCAGGGTCGCTTTCGACCACTTCCAGAATCGCCATGATGTTCTGTTCGACGGACAGTCCGCGGAATACGGAATTTTCCTGGGGCAGGTATCCGATGCCCAGCCGCGCGCGTTTGTAAAACGGCAGATGGGTGATGTCCTGGGAGTTAAGAAAAATATGCCCGGCGCCCGACTGTATCTGGCCGGTTATGCAATAGAACGCGGTCGTCTTGCCCGCGCCGTTCGGCCCCAAAAGTCCGACCGATTCGCCCTGGCGGACCGACAGGCTGATATCGCGCAGGACGGATTTCCGTCCATAATTTTTCGATAAATGTTCGATTTTTAATATAGAATTTTTCATTTCATAACCTTATCAATAATTCGTTCGTCCGCAGTTTGTCCCCGTTGTTGGAATCTATTACAACGTTTCCGGAAAGCGTCGCGGTGCGTTCCGCGCGGTCGAATACTCCGCTGTCCGCCTTTATATCGTCGGTTATGGATATGCCGTCGACAATGCGGACAATCCGGGCGGTAACGGCGTCCATGAATATCTTGTCCGGATGGTCGTATTTTTGGCGCGCGACGTCCGATTTCAAAACAAAGGGATGGCCGTTTTTATCGATGCCGGCGAACGACAGGTTTTCCATCTTGAATTGATTCTGCATTATGTCCGCCATATTGACGGACCGTATCGGCGTCCACATCAGATTTTGGTTCAGTATGGCCCCCGCCACCAGCGCGCACAGCATGACCAGTCCCCAGCCGGTGAAAAAAAACTGCCACAGTCTTTGCAGGCGCCTGTGCCGCCCGGATATGATAAAGTGTCGTTTAGATTTCATTCGTTATCCGTTTACCGTTTGCCGTTTGCCGTATTTGCAGCTTTTGGTATTCTATTATAATAAAACGAAATATCAAATCTTATTTTTACGGGTTACGGCAAACGGTAAACGGTAAACGGTCTTGATTTACCCCCCGATTTCTGGTAAAATTACCAAGAAGAGAGAACATGAAAATAACAATCCGCATCTTTGCTCTATGCTCTATGCTCTATGCTCTGGCGCCGCTTGCGGCGTCTGCCGCGCCGCAAATCAGAAAGGCGGATTCCGTCGCGGCCACCGCGCCAAAGGCGGAACAGCAGAAACAGGCCGGCCTGATGGAAACCGTTCTGGGGCTGACCGCGGGAATCATGACATTGCAACAGGATATGGCGGCATTGGACCAAAGGTGCGCGCCGACCGACACGGAAATAAACTGGATAAACATGATGGTGAAAAGATGGGCCGAGGCCGGCGGCGGCGGCTCCGATATCAGTCAGCTTTATGGAATTAACAGCTGCGATACCGGGGGGTTCAAGAACCATGTCGCGGTCAACAGGCGCGGCGGGACCAATGATTCTAAACTGTGTTTCGCAAAATTCACAGGTGCCGGAAATGATGGCATGATATGGGCGAAGTACCCGATGGCAGACAAGGTATGTTTTTGCAAAGACACCGGCGTGGAATGCGGGACCGGATGCGCGATGGACAAACAGGAACACTTTACGAACGCCTTTCACGTATTGCAGCTGGTGAACTTTACCGACGCCGATTTTCTGTCGAATGAAACGAACATGCTGGCCGGAATACGCAAGAAATCCGACGAATGCACGCGTCTTTCCGCCGACAAGAAAAATCTGGTTATGGAGTTTGCCTTGGGAACCGCGGGAACGCTGGGCCAGAAACAGGGCGCAGAAGCAAATATGCAGAATATCGGCACTATTATGAATTCCAGCCAGATGCAGGGCATGAATCCCATTGTCGGCGCGGCCGTGCAGATTCCAATGATGATGATGATGGGCAACCAGATGTGATAATTAAAACAATTCCTGCCATCCGGCCAGCGGCAATTCGTGTTCCACACCCAATGTGATTACCGACGGTTTTACGGAAAACAGTTCCCGCGCCGCCGCGTTCGCTTGGTCCAATGTCACATTTTCGATTGCCGCGACGTTTTCCGCCATATTATCTATGCCGCCGTAATGTATGCTGCGCGCCGCGAAATAATCCGCGCGACGAGTGGGCGTTTCCAGCCCTAAAAGCATGCCGCCTTTGGTCATTTCCTTTGCGCGCGACAATTCTTCCGCGGTCAGGGGCGCGTCGCCATTTTTGATTGCCCGGACCAGTTCGGCGACGGCGCGAACGGTCTGGTCCATTTTCGTTTTTTCCGTCTGTGCCTCTATCGCGGCGATTCCGACGTCTTCGAAAAACATTCCGCCCGCGCCGATGCCGTAAACCAGTCCGCGTTTTTCGCGGATTTCTTGGAACAGTCTGGACCCGAACCCGGAACCCAAAACGGTCAGGAACATATTCTGGTCGGCCAGTTCGTTGCGCAGGATTGCAGGCCGCGACGGCCATACGATTTTGAAATATGTATGGGACAATTCCGACCGTCTGGTATGCGACAGCGCGGTGACGTACGACGACGCATCGTATTTGCATTCGCCGCATCCGCCCCATGCGCCGAAATATTTTTCCAATTCGGCCAGAACCCGGCCGTGGTCTGAAATTCCGCCGCCCGACAGCACCAGCACGCTGTCTGCGGCGCCGTACCGCGCGCGGAAAAAATCCGCGACATTATCGCGCGTCATCGCCATCACTGTCGCTTCGGTGCCGCCGATGTCGTGCTGCATCCCGCCCCGAAATATCGCGGCGCACGCGCGGTTTTCCAACACGGCGTCCGGCATGTCTTCGTACGCGCGCAGTTCCTGGGCCACCACCATTTTTTCGCGTTCGAATTCCGCCGCGGGAAACGATGGATTTTGCACTATGTCGGACAGGATGTCCAATACCAATTCGCGGTGCGCTTTTGGCACGGTCGCATGATACGACGTCATCGAATAGCCGGTGTATGCGTTGATATTGCCGCCCACGTTTTCAATCGGCACGGTGATATCGTTCGCGCCCCGCGTGGCCGTTCCCTTGAACGCCATGTGTTCCAACAGATGCGATACGCCGAAATCACGGGGGCGCGTTTCGTTGCGGCTGCCGGTTTTTATATACACGCCGGCGCACAGCGATTCGGATGTTTCCAAAGAATCTATAATCACCGGAATTCCGTTGGATAAATTGTAAAGTTTAGGTTGAATCATTTTTTTCGTTATCCGTTTTCCGTTACCCGTTACCCGTTATCCGTATGGATTGTCGAATTATTTTTTCGCATTATTATAAATTCTGCCCGGCCGTATTTTTTATGTTTCAGTATTTCGAATCCATCTATGCCATATGCCTTATGCCCTATGCCTTCCATTTCCCACACGACAATCGTTCCGGGTCGCAATGCGGCGACCAGTTTTTCGCCAAGGCTCGGTTCCGCATACGGCGGGTCGACAAAGACTAAATCCGCGCGCGCGGCCAATTCTGCGGCGGCGGCGATGGCGTCCGCTTGTTTTATGGTGAATGAGTCCTTGTCGAATCCGGCCAGATTTTTGTTTATTGTTTTTATGGAATCCGCGTCTTTGTCCGTGAAAATAACATGGCGAGCCGCGCCCCGCGACAAGAATTCAATCCCAAACGCGCCGCTGCCGGCAAAGGCATCCCAGACAGTTGTCGGGGACAGGCGCAAATCGTCCAGCATATTGAACAAAGCGATTCGGGCGCGATTCTGCGTCGGGCGGGCGTCTTTGGGCAGTGCCAGTTTTCGCCCGCGAAATTTCCCAGATATGATTTGTAAATTGGAATTCATCGTATATAATGATACATTATGAAAATGAAAAATCAAATAACCGGTGCCCAGTGCCCAGTGCCCAGTACCTGCTTTATGCGCGAAGCCGTCAGGCAAGCGAATAAAGCATTGACACACGACGACGTGCCCGTCGGCGCCGTAATCGCGCGCGGCGGCCGCATAATCGCGCGCGGGCGGAATATGGTCCAGAAAAACCGCGATGTGACGGCGCACGCCGAAATCGTGGCGATTCGGGCGGCGGCGAAAAAACTGGGCGCGAAATTTCTGGACGATTGCGAAATATACGTGACGCTGGAACCGTGCGCGATGTGCGCGACCGCGATTTCGTTCGCGCGCATCGGGCGCGTCGTGTTCGCCGCGCGCGACGACAAGGGCGGCGGCATTCTTTCCGGCGCGCGGGTCTTTGACACCGCCCCGCATCTTTGGAAACCGAAAATAGGGCGGGCGGCGGAATTTGAAAACGAATCGGCCGAACTGTTAAAGGAATTTTTCAAAAACAAAAGGCAGTACCCAAAATGAATAATCTGAAAATATTCGGAATAGTCGCGGCGGTTGCGTTCGCCGCCGTGCTGTCGTTTTCGCGCCCGGAAAAAGCGCTGGACCTGCCGGCACAGGACGTGCGGCTGTACGCCGTGGACGCGTCCGTCGTCGATTTGCCCCAGACGTTTCGCGATAAATTCATTGGGCCGTGGACTGCTGCGGAATTGCCGGAAATCAAAAATGCGTACGAACTGGCGCATGAAATGGCGGCCGGAAAATTCTACGACGGGCGCGGCAGACGGCTGTCCCCGGAATTCATTCAATCCGTAACCGAAAACCTGAACGTCGATTCGGGGTTCAAGCCGCGGCGCGCCATAACGATACGCGGCGCCGATATCCGCGGAATTCCGTCGAACGCTTCCATATATGAAAAAAGGTCGGACATACCGGATTTCGACGCGGCCGCGTACCAGCATTTGCGAATCAATACGCCGCTGTTGATTATGAATGTTTCCGCGGACGGCGAATTTTACGCCGCGTATTCGTTCCAGGGCGGACCTTTTTGGGTGGAAAGCACTGCGGTCCGATTCGCGAACAACGACGATATGCAGGTGATGAACCGGGGCAGGTTTATGACCCCGGCACAAGATGTCCGGGGCGCGTATATCGGAACGCTGTTTCCGACGTTGGGCGGAAAACCGCACCGCGCGACAAAGGACGGTTGGGAAATCGCGGATATAAAGGGCGATATTCTGACGAAATGGCCGATTCCGTTTTCGGAAACGAAAGCGGCGGAACTGGCCAATGCGATGCAGGGAAGGTACGCTTGGGGCGGGCGCGCGGCCGCCGGCCGCGATTGTTCGCAATTGGTCATGGAATTGTTTATTCCGTTCGGCGTGTTCATGCCGCGCAATTCAAGGCAACAGGCCGAATATTTCAAATCCGTCAATCTGGCCGGAATGAATGCGGCGGACAAGAAAAAAACTATTCTCGAACGGGCGATTCCATTTGAAACGCTGTTGTATTTTCCGGGCCATGTGATGCTTTATGTCGGCGACGAAGACGGCGCCCCGCTGGTGTATCATTCGGTTTGGGGACTGCGCAAATACAAATATTTAATACGGGAATCTTTTTATGTCATCGGCCGGACGATTGTCAGCGGCCTGGACCTGCGGCGTTCGCTTCGCGCGCCGACATGGCTGGAAAAAACGGACAAGATGTTATTTGTCGGCGTTGCCGCGAACTAGGCTTTTTCCCGTCATTTCGACCGGTTTTGGGATTCCCAAAATTTTCAATATTGTCGGCGCAATGTCGGCAAGTCCGCCCCCCTTCGCCAAGGCTACGGGCGGCAGGCCGGCGACTATTAAAGGCACTTTGTTTAATGTATGCGCGGTCCGCGCGGCGTTCGATTTTTCATCCCACATTTGTTCCGCGTTGCCGTGGTCTGCGGTAATCAATATCGCGCCGCCCAATTCGGTGACCGCGGGCACCAGGCGCACAAGGCACGCGTCCAATGTTTCCAATGCCTTTACCGTGGCGGGTATGTTTCCCGTATGGCCGACTTCGTCGCCGTTTGCGTAATTCAAAATCACGACGTCGAATTTCGAAAGCTGCGGCAATAGGGCGTCCGTAATTTGAACGGCCGACATTTCCGGTGTCATATCGAAAGTAGGGGCGGCGGGACTGGGCAGCAATATTTTCTCTTCACCGGGATAATTTATTACGCGTTCCGCATCGAAAAAATATGTGACGTGATTGTATTTAGTCGTTTCCGCAATGCGCAGTTGGGACAGTCCCGCCGCCGCCAGAACGTCGCCCAAAGTGTTGCGTACGGGAACGTCGGGCAAAAGCGCGGGAAAACGCCCTATCTCTGAAAAGCACAAAATATTGCGCAGCGGCGAATTATGTATGCGGCCCGCGCGGTCCATCATTTCCAAAATCTGGCGCGCGCGGTCGTCGCGGTAATTGGTGAAAAGCAAACCGTCGTTCTGGCAAAACTTTGTTGCATCGCCTATGATTGTCGGCTTTATGAATTCGTCCGTCTCGCCCCGCGCATAGGCGTCCTTTAACGCAGATTTTATATTTTTTGCGGCATACGGCGCAATGCCGCGTGCGACCGCTTCCAGTGCCAATTTCGTCCGGCCCCAATTGTTGTTCCGGTCCATAGCGTAATAGCGTCCAGTCAGGGTTCCGAATCGAAATTGTCCCGTTTTTATTTCATTGATAAATTCGCGTTCCAGTTTCCGGATGTATTTTATCGCGGCGACGGGCGGCGTGTCGCGGCCGTCGGATACGAAATGCCACACGATACGCAAACCTGCGGCGCATATTATTTTCGCGATGTAAATCGATTGGTTTATATCCGAATGCACGCGCCCGTCTGACGAAAGGCCCAAGATATGCACGGCGCCGCCCGCGGATTTCATATCGCTTATAAATTTTAACAATTGCGGATTGTCGGGCAGTCGCCCCGATTTTTGTTCTATTTGAAACCGGCGCAGGAATTGGTTGATTACGCGGCCGGCGCCCATTGCCATGTGGCCGACTTCGGAATTTCCCATGACGCCGGCGGGCAGGCCGACGGCCGCGCCGCTGGCGGCAAGCGTCGTGTTCGGATACTTATCGAACAAAGATTTATAAAACGGCATGCGCGCAATAGACACCGCGTTGTGCGGGCCGGGCGGGGCGATGCCTACGCCGTCAAGAATGCAAAGGACCACTGGTTTCGTCATGGATGTATTATAGCATAAAAAACAAAGACCAAGAACGGAAAACCGTCATTGCGAGGAGCGGACACGCAGCGACTCAAGAGCGCCGCAAGGCGCTTGCCGGGGAGCGTCCGCGACGTGGCAATCCAGAAATAAACGGAATTACGGGGGTTCTGGATTGCTTCGCCGCAGCTCGCAATGACCAAACATCAAGCGTTTCTACAGGCATGTAAATTTCCATATCATATATATGAAACTTCCAAACTTCCGATAAATACGCCAGTGTTGCGATTTCAATTTGATGAAATGGGGTAACTCAAAAGAATCAAAGAACGACTATTTGTGAAGCAGTCATTTCTTGTTGTATAAAATAGGTTTTGCAAAACTGGTCTTCGATGAATTTCTAAGTTCTTTAAGAATCCCGTAATGGTTCGAAATTAATTTGCTGAATTTATCCAGTAATACTTTCGCCTCTTAATCGAAATCCTCCACCGCATTGCATGATACCGCCGGATAAAATATGTTCGACAAGTTTTTTTCTCAAATATGTGTCTGTCGGAGCGTCTTTAATATTTTCTTTTGTTAAATGAATATGACCGAAAGCATGTCCAAGCCCGTCATCACTTTCCCAATATTTATATATTGCAAAAAGTCTTCGAAATTTCATGATATTACTATCAGGCGGCAGAAATTTTTCAAACGCGGGGTCAAACAGCCATGTAAAACAACCGAATGCTTTAAAACTAAAATTTAAAACTTTCGGGAAAAATTTTTTTGCCATGTCAAA
>WRJH01000031.1 GCA_009782315.1 Alphaproteobacteria bacterium | reverse complement strand
GACGCCGTTAAAAACGGACAAGCCATCGTATTCTATGTCCAGTTTTTGGTATTTGTTGTTTTTCTTTGGCCGAATTGTTTCCAAATCCACGCCGTAATCGTTGTACAGTATGTCGTCCCATTTGCGGCCTGCGTCCCGTTCATCCCGGTCCATAATCAAAAGAACATTCGGCGTGCGCCGGTCCGCCGTATAGTCAATAATGAAAACCAGCCGGTGCGCGTCGTCGTACCATGCGTCGAAAACATTTCCGTCTATATCAAATCGTTCGGTCGTCAATTCGCCGCCGCCATGGGACGCGAACGAAATGGTCGGCACGCTGTCCGATAATTTTATATCCGGGGAAAAGTTGTTTTCTCTCTCCATCGGCGCTATTTCTTTTTGGGCGGTTGCATCTGGTATGCGTTCAGGCAGTGGTCGTAACAGTACGGTTTGCCGACGAACACAGATTTGCCGCAAAAGTGGAATTTTTCAGAATCCGGGTCGCCGATGGGCCAGCGGCACTGGTCCGGCCGCAAGTTCGCCATTTCCAGCGAATGTTGGATGATGCGCTGATGCATGGCAAGCGTTTTGGAATTGGCCTTTGGCAAAGGCTTTGCCGCGGGCGCCGGTTTTGGCGCGGGCTTTTTTATTTCCGGTTTTTTCGGTGTGGGCTTTGCGGCCGGCTTTTTCACCGGTGCGGCTTTTTTTGCGGGCGCTTTTGCCGGGGCCTTCTTTGGCGCGGGCTTTGCCGCGGTTTTCGGTTTTGCGGGTGCGGGTTTTGATTTCGCGGGCGCCGCAGCCTTGGCATTCCAGCCCAGACGATTCAGCTTTCCCACCACGGCGTTTTTCGACATGCCGATTTTTTTACCGATTTCCGATGTGGACATTCCGCGCGACAGGAACGCCTTCATTTTGTTCAGGACTACGGGTGACCAGGTCTCTTTCGCCATAATTTATCCTTTGTATTATTATCAGAAAAAGTCTAGCATAGTTTCGAATCGTAAAACAAGGCAAAAATTATGATGATTGCGAATGTGTTCTTATTCCTGGGGGCCGCGTATTGCGCGGCGATGATGGCGGTCGCCGATTGGCGGCACCGGCTGATTCCCGATGTGTATTTGTTTCCGTTTTTGCTGGTTGGGATTATGCTGGCGGCGAACGGCGCGCTGCCATGGACCGATATGAACGAAAGCGCCATAGCCGGGATAATAGGATACGGATTGGCGTTCGGATTAAATTTATTGTTCAAGATAAGAAAGAAATCAGAAATCAGAAATCGCAAATCGCAAATCACGCATGACCCAATTGGCATGGGCGATATAAAATTATTGGCGGCGGGGGGGATCTGGCTGGGCGTTACGGGGCTTTCCATCGCGCTGGTTGCGGCGTGCGCCGTGGGATATATTTGGGGCCGTCGGGCGAAACAGAAATTCGTGCCGTTCGCGCCGTTCTTTTTTGCGGGCGCCGCGGTTGCAATCGGTGCTTTGTTATTATGGTAAAGCCGCATAAAAAACAACTTTCCGATAAAGATTTGGAACGGATGGCGGGCGAGGGTTTTACGCCGATTGCCCAACGTTGTAGGGGCGTGCCGCGCCCGCCCCGGGGGCGTATGCAATACGCCCCTACGACATTGGATTTACACGGACATACCGAAGAACAGGCGTGGGATGCGATTGTTGATTTGTTGGATAATTTGGATAATGTAGGGGCGCATACATGCGCCCACAAAAAAACCGTTAAATTAAAAATCATCACGGGCGCGTCGGGAATATTGAAACAAAAATTCGCCCAATGGGCGACGGAAAGCATAATTTCCCCGCGCATACTTTCATGCAAATTGATTAATAACGGGTGTTACGAAATCGTCGCACGGAAATCATAGGGGCGCATTTCCACGCGCCCTTTTGTAGGGGCGTATTGCATACGCCCGGGCGTGCGCGGCACGCCCCTACAAAATTGCTTTGTAATTTCTATAAAATATATGATATAATAAAGTCACAAGAGAGAATGTACGTTTGAAAAATATCTATGCTCTATGCTCTATGCTCTATGCTCTGTGCGCCTTTGGCGCACACGCCGCGCCGTCCAGTACCGGCTTGATTTCCAACGTGCAATCGTATTCCAGTAATCCTTTTAATAACCCGAACAGCCCGTATAACCAAAAGATGCCGACGCCGATATACGCAACCGGCACGTCGCTGAACGCGGGCGATTGCATGAATATAACGTACGGCATTATTTCGAACGAATGCGGTCGGCGGAACAATTGCGCCGGGCTGCGCGTATCGGACATACGGCCGGTGGTTATGCAGCAATTGGCCGCGATTCCGGGCGCCAATTACGTGACGCAGTGCGCCGGATTTATCGACGGTATGTTTGATGAATATATAAAGAATAACCCGGCACCGGTTATGACAGGGGCACGTTACGACGCGCCCGTGCAAACCCAACAATTCGCATTACCAACCCCGCCTGCGCCGCGTGCGCCGGAATATCTGGTCGCATACGCCGGGCGCGGGGCGGAATTGGAATCCCTGCGCGCACAGACGGCACCGGATACCCGGCTGACCGCGACGGCGATGCCGCAGACTTTCAACGACTTGTCGTTTGTGGAAAGACAACAAATTCTGCGCGAAGGCATGGAACCGTTCAAAGACACGACCGTATATCACACTATACGGATTGAAACCGATGTCGAAAGATGGAACAGAGAATTGGAGGAAAGCGCGGCAAGAAAAAATTCTCTTAAAAGCCAGGGATTACATGTATTCTGCATAGAATACCCGGAAGAACAAGAATGTACGGATTACAGAAAAAGACAGGATTATTGTGGTTGGTGCAAGGCTAATCGGTCGGATTGTATCGCGGAAACCGAAGCTATGAACAAAGCACTGGTAGAGAACGCCTGTATTGGAACGAATGACAAGGTCAAAGTATCCCTTTACGGCCTGGACCCGGACAAATGCGTCAACAACAGTATGCCGAAACTGTCGGAAAGCGAAGTAAATTGTAAAGCAATCAACGAGGTAAGCATAAATAGCGCTAATAATAAAGATAGGAACGAAGAAGAGCCTGTGCATAACTCTAATAAACGGAGAGTGGTCATAATCAGAGAAACGGATCAATAAAAATGAAATACTTTTGGAATATATCTTTATTGGTACTATTTGCACTTGGGCATGCTCATGCTTTCGGTAGCAAAACACCGTGTGAAGAGTTATTGTCGAAAGAAATCGATAGCTATATGGATGTCAATGAGGCATATTTGAATACTCTTAACGATGATGATTTGATTGCCATCATTTCAAAACATATACTTGGTTTGAAAACCAATGGACTCTGCAAAGAAGCCGCCACATATACATTTATAATATACGGCGGTGGAAACGAGGATATTGAATTTAGTATAGTTTTTGACCAGTGCCCAAAGCGTTCAATGATAGATCGTGATTTGAAAAGACTGCTTGATTGTAAAACTAAGAATTCAACCAAATGCTCTTTAGAAGGCAATTATAAGGACGCTATCTCTCTATTGCTCAATTGTAAACGCAACTCAATAGCTTTAGAGGAATGCGAAATAGCCCAAACTATAAAAATAGAGGCTCAAAATTGAAAAAAATTGTTTTTATTTTTTTGTTTTCGTTTTTTTCATCTGTTGGCGTTGCTCAAACTGACCCTGCGCCCTTATTTAACAATACATCCACAAAAGCGATTAAAAAAACCGGGGAGCTCTTCAAGGACATGTTGAAAAAAAATCCAAAGATTGTTAAAAGTCCGATGTTTAGAGGTACTCTCGGTGTGACCGAAATGGTTGCCGGACAAATCATGCTGCGCAATGGAATGAAGTTAAGCAATGAAAAAACTAGTACGGGCGATTTAATAATGGTCAGTTCTGGCGCCGGAATGACCATAGGTGGCGCTACCCTGGCTGGAACATTTTGGGCGAACGAGGCGTATGCAGGTCATATATACGTTTTTACGGCGATTGGTCATGGCGTTGGGTTTATAATGGGCGCCGCTGTTATGGGCAAACAAATGTCAAACGAAAAACGATGCATAGAAGATGCGTTGAATGCTAACGCTTGGGCATGTTGCGACGTGGGGAAACGGGCGCTCGGAATGGCATTAACACATAGAATCGCTCCTGGAGACTCTCGTTTTTGCAAAACAGTCGACGGACAAACTGGTGTACAGGCTTGCCGTGCTGGGGGCGAATGGGATATGGATTGCAACAGTCCATCTGCTACATCTTGGTGTCCTGGTTATGACGAACCACAGAAAGGACTGGAGGTGCAAATGCGCCCAATGTATATAGGTGATGACATTATTGACGGGCGGCGGAAAAGTTTTTTTTCTAGTGAACATATAAAACTTTCTCTTGTTAAGGCATGTTTTCAATGGGAATGCCCAAAACCGCTTTTACGATTGGGTAGCAAATGTGTTTCCGAAACAGAGTTTATGATAGGAATGCTTCAAGAAATTAAAAAATATATTACTTGTCCAGATTGATTTTCCATACGACAATTTCATAACATTCGTTATTAATCAATTTACATGAAATTCTCTGTCATTCCGGCGAAGGCCGGAGTGGGTCCGGTTGTAGGGGCGTGCTGCGCACGCCCGGGCGTATGCAATACGCCCCTACGGTTATGGGCCCTATTCCCGCCTGCGCGGGAATGACAAAAAATGCTTTGCATTTTTTGCAATATATTTGCTATAATTCCACAGAGAGATGTTAAAAAGATTACTGATTTTTTTATGTATCGGATTTGTGCCCGTATATGTAGGGGCGCAAGAATTTGATGACAGTAGGGGCGTATTGCATACGCCCGGGCGTACGCAGTACGCCCCTACAAGTTCAGAGCTGGCCTGTGCCCAGGCTGTATTCCGCGACGCGCTGAATGCTACATCCGGCACCGTCGAAGAAGACGACCCCGAATGGCTGATAGAGGCATGGGTGTTCAGCACTTTCCAAGACCGCGAAGTAAATAAAGCTGTCGCCGCTTGCATTGCGCCGCTGAACCTGGCCGATGACGACATCGTAAACTTTCCGCCCGTCGGGTACAGATTTCCGGGCGACACAGACCCGCGCGAAATTATCGTAAATTATTCCGTCGCGAAAAAAATGATAACCCAGCGCGCGCAATTGGCCGACAAGCGCACCCTGCCCGCCGGTCCGCCCACCGAACGCATTGGCGCCGACCCGAATGTCGAATGGGTCAACACAAATCCCGCATGGTACGGAATCATGGTGGTTCAGGCGAACAGTCTTTTGGGCTTCGCCGGCCCGGGAAAAAACAACACCATATCGCTGGACGCAATCAAAGACAATCTGGACGTCTTTTATCCGAATAACAATAACGGCGCCGGTTGGAACATGGGCGGCCTGCTTACCACGCCTATGTGCGTCAGCAAGTCCGCATTGGCCGACGACGGCGATATCGTCAACATGGCCGCGCGCCGCGCCACCGGCGAAACGGCGCCCGATGCCCAAGACCTGAACATATTCGGCGTCGCGCGCGGCGGAAACGATTATTACGTCGCGGGCGATGTAAACTTGCAATGGATATCGTGGGCCGAAATTGCGGGTGATGTCGCGTTTAAGGTATTGACTTATAGCGCGGGAACATATTTGAAAGGCGTCGCAAAGGCCGCCCGCGTCAAGGATATAGAAAAAACCGTAAAAGGATTAAGAGGCACCAGGGAAGTGCAAGACTATGTGACGGCGACCAGATGGGCGGCAAGATTAGACGCCCGCGCCGCGAATATGAAGAATATAGAAACCGCGCTGGCCGCCGCGACCAAGGCCGGCAACGCCCAGGAAATAGCGGCCCAGACGCGACGGTTGAACCAGGCGTTAAAGGCCGCGGACAATGCGGTCGACGCGGCGGCGGCGATAAAAAAACTGACCGAAGACGCGGCGGAATGGTTAAAGTTTGCGGCCGAATTAAAGGAAATTAGTCCCAATGTGGGACACTTTGTCGACGCGACCAATGCTTTGAACAGTATCAGAGAGGTCACCAGCACACTTGACGTCGCGCGCCGCGCCGCGAAAATGTCCAACACTGGAAACAAGACCGTGCGCGGGTTTCGCGTCGCCCGCGCCCAATGGAAAATGGCGAACATCGGCGGCCGGTCTATTTACAAGGCGGAAAAGGCCGCGCGCGCCGGAATCGTGGCCGACAAGACGCGCAACTGGCTGTTTGCCCGGACGGCGATGAAACAGGCGGGCAACTGGGCCGCCCACCGCGGATTGGAAACGGTCAGCATGACGGGTTCCGCAATGAATGTTTCGTCGATATTGTCCCTTGGCATGGACGTGGCAAAGGGCATGTACGACTGGACCGAAACAGAGGTTGCCCAATTCACCAGCAATGTGATGTTCAAACCGCTGTTGTTGCTTTCGGGCGACAATTTAGAGGGCTATGAAAACGAAGTCAACCATGGAATGTGGCTGATGTGGACGGGCGATTCGACCAATCCCGCGGACGACGACGCGGCGTTCTTGCAGGCCATGGATTTCGCCGCGAAATTCCACCAGGATATGGAGGAAGTTCAGGACGATTACATGTACGACAATTCCGCGCGCCAGGAACGCGGCGACGCCGCGCAGAATGCCGTAGAGTCCGAAGAAAACAGCGAACTGCCCACAGGCGAGCAAAAAAGAATAGTCAAACAATCCAGACGCAAAGCCAGCACGACCAATTCGGCGTTCGCTATCGCCGGGCTGGCCGTCGCCGCCGGTGCCGCCGTCGTATTGACCGGCGGCGCGTTTGTCATTGTCGGTGTGTCTTTGCCGGTTTTGGGAACCCTTGTCGCCGGTGCCGTCCCCGGCACCGTTCTTGCCACCGCCGCGGCCGCCATGCCGGCGCTTGTCACGGCCGGCACTATCACCGCCGGTACGGTATACACCGCCGGTCAGATAGGCACCGCCGTAGACAGTGGTGGTTACAGTATTGCGGGCAAGGCCGGATTCTGTGACGTCGACATATACGTCGTGCGGCCGATTATAAGAAACCCGGATTCCGATAATCCGGAACTGTATTACCTTATCATGAATGACGAACCGTGGAGAGTGCGGAGTGAATAGGTAATAGGTAAAAGGTAATAGGTAAAAGGTGGTTTGGGTTAATAGACTGTCTATTATAATAGACAACCTGTAGGTGTCCAATATATTGGACAACTTATAACAACTGCTACCTTTTACCTTTTACCTATTACCTTATACCTTTTACCTATAAAAAAAACCGCGCAAAGCGCGGATTTTTTTATCGAAGTCCTTTGGCCCGACAGCAAGCGTCTGCCGCGTTTCGCCAATCGCCAAAGCCGGTGCCCGGATTACGCAAGTCGCGCCACGGCTGCCATCCGCTGCAAACCTGTTTTTTATTTACGGTCTTGCAGCTGACCTGGCGGCGCAGGCGACAGCTTTCGGTCGATATTTTGCCGGTCGCGGTCGTGCATTGAACGGTTACGTTTTGGGTCTTTGCCTCTCCCGCGCCCAATTCTTTATTAGATACCAGCTGGTACGCATGGGCGTTGCCAATATAGAGCATAGAGCATAGAGCAAAGAGTATAGATATTTTTTTCATGGCACCCCCTTTCATTACATTCCTATTATACAAAATTTTTATAAAAAAAGCAAGAAAGCAAAATTATTGCATAAAAAATCTATGCTCTTTGCTCTATGCTCTAATCACTGCACGGCGCCGGTGCTGGGGTAAAACGTCAGACGGATTTTCTTCCATGATTCGAAATCGTTCGCGGGCAGCATGCGGAAAGGCTGGCACGCGCCGATGGCCAGTCGTATCGTTTCCAAAACATACGCGAACGCCGCGTCTTCGTCCGCGCGCGACGCGGATTCAAAGCGCAAATTTTTCACCATGCCGTTCGGATTCATGTCCAGATGCGCGACCGCCCGAATGTCTTGGACGCCCGGACGGCTGGGGTCGAAATGCCAGCATCGCGTCATTGCAACGCGCAGCGCGTCCGAAACGCTGACCGTCATTGTGCGGTTCAGCGCGGACGTTTCGCGGTTCACGCGGATTGTGGTCTTTTTCGGGGGCGCGGGTTTTGGTTTCGGCTTGTCCGTTATTGTGGCGGGCTTGTCGCTCTGTTCCGTCGGTTTGGGTTTTTCGTTTGTTTCGTCGGTGTTTTTCAGATTGGTTTCTTCTTTGGAAATCTGGACGCGCGACAAATCTATTTCCATAATTTGAATGCGGTCGGGCGCGACGATTTTAATCGCAGGCATACCCAGAATCGAAAACGAAGTGACCAGAATCGCGGCAACCGCCAAATGCCCGACAATGGACACAAGAATGTTTTCAAGATTGAATTTAGAGTTATTCATTTCTGATTTATGATTTCGGATTTATGATTTATTTGCCAAACCAAATCAGCAATCAGAAATCATAAATCAGAAATTTAATTTTCAAACTGTGTCCGCAGGCCGACCTGTTGAAATCCTGCGTCCTTTAACGCGCCCATCATCTGCATCACCGCGCCGTACGCCGCGCCCTTGTCGCCGTTTATCATTATGGTCAGTTTCGGGTTTTCGGCCCGCATCGCCGCCGCCTTTGCCACAACCTGGTCCCGCGGCATTTGATTTTCGCCAAGGAAGTACCGCCCCGCTTTGTCCACGGAAATCTGCAAAGCCCGGTCGTCGCCGGTCATTGAACTGTTTCCCGCTTTCGGCAAATCCAAATCTATGCCGGACGTCAGCATCGGCATGGACACCATAAACACGGCAAGCAAAACCGTCATGACGTCTATCATCGGGGTCAGCGACAGCGTCGCGTCCGAATTCCGCGTGTTTCGTCTGGCCATTTTATTTTTTCCTTTCGCATATTATTTCTTTGCGCGCTTCGTCCAGTTCGTCGTACAGCGCGTCCGATTTTTTGGAAAAATACTGGTACGCTATCGCCGCCGGAACCGCAACCATCAGGCCCAGCGCCGTCGTGCCCAATGCGGCCGCCAGACCCGGCGCGATGACCGCGATATTCGCGGACTGGTTCGCGCCGATGGCGGAAAAAGACATCATGACGCCCCATACGGTTCCGAACAACCCGACAAAAGGCGCGACCACGCTTGCCATCGACAGAAACCACAGGTTTTTATCGAACGGCCGTATCAGGCGGTCCGCGACGGTTTCCATATTGTCGTCGCGCCGAACCTGTATCGGGTCGGACTTTTCCGCAAGCCACATGCGGATTTTTTCGATGATTATGAACCATGATATTACGCTGCCGATTACCAGCAGAACGCTGGTCGCGGTTATCATAATGTCCCCGCTGGTGAAAAGATTGATTAATGAAAAGTGATTCATGTTTTTTCCTTTTTATTAAAAGTGTATCAGCCATTCGGCCGGAATGCGCTTTGGGCGCGCGTCCGCGCCGATATACGCGATTTTGATTTGCATGACGGCATAGACTTCCCCGTCTTTTGTGAATTTTTGTTCGACTTTCATTGATGCGGCGCCTGGTTCGACAACTACGCTTTCAACTATTATTTCGTCCGAGACGCGCAACGGGCGCATATATTTTATCGAAAGGCTGTTTATAACCAGGCCAATGTCGCCGTTTGACGGAACACAGTTCAGGTTCAGCACCTTGAACCAATTCATGCGCGCGCGTTCGGCGATTTCAATATATCGCGCGTGATATGCGATGCCGGCGGCGTCCGTGTCCGCGAATGCGATTGTAAAAGGGAATATGTGGGGAATCATCACAGCTGCTCCGCCGCTTCTAAACATGCAGGCGTTTTATCTATGAAGTCTATCAGCGCGTCCAGATAGAATGTAACCTCGCCCCGTTTTTGATATTGATAATGCGCGATGCCACCCATGATGCCGCCGCCAATAAGCAGTCCGATGACAAGCCCGACTACATACGCGATTATATTTTTTTTGTTCAACATTTTTTTATACCTCGATCTCTTGGCCGTTATAACATACTCCGGCGAATCCCATTTGCGGGGCAAGCCTTTCAAGCTCTGCGCGGTCCGCAATCGGTATATGCACCAACCATGTCTTTGCTTTGACTTCCGGCGCCGCGGCCGCAAGCACAGATAACGCTGTATGCGCGGACGAAGGATTTATTTGCGTTTCGTGAAAAATAATTTTCGCACGACGCGCATATTCCGTGTCCAAAACA
>WRJH01000030.1 GCA_009782315.1 Alphaproteobacteria bacterium | reverse complement strand
CAAATTTTTGCCGCGAAAAATACCCGAATTTATGTAGGGGCGTGCTGCGCCCGCCCCGGGGCGCATGCAATACGCCCCCACAATAATCCTCTTGCGCTATATGACTGAATTTTGATAGAATATAGGGAGATGAGAAAATCAATCGCATTTTTGACTATTTTATGCGCATTTCCGCTGGTTGTGAACGCACAGACTGCACCACGCGGCAATGTAGCGCCGGCCCAGGTAAATCGGGCCACACCGGCGTCCGGGCAGCGTGCCCAGGTGCCCGCCGCACAGCAACAAACCCGCGCCGCCGCGCCCGCGGTATCGGCACGTTCCGCCGTCCGCCAGACAACTGTCGCGCCTGTGATGGCCCCGGCGCGCAGCGCGACCGCACCGCGTGGGACAGATGCCGCGACACCCGCGGCACGTTCCGGAACGACCCCTGCCCAGGCCCCCGCCGCCGTTCGTGCGGCAACAACGCCCGTATTCAACGACCTGTCGAAACTGGACGCCGGATACACATCTTGTCGCGACGCATACAGCGCGTGCATGGACCAGTTCTGCGCGGTCAAAAGCGACCAATTCCGCCGCTGTATATGTTCCGATAAATTCCGCGAAATTCAATCGACGGACAGCATGCTGGAAACCGCCATATCGATGCTGCAAGACTTCGCCGACAGCAGTCTGGACGTCGTCGGCATGACTGCCCGCGAAGTGACCGCGATGCGCAGCGCGACCGAAGGCGAAGACGCGAACACGGCCGACACCACCAAGGCGGCGTCTACTCTTGACAGGATTCGCAATTTTTCCCGCAGTATTCCAACCGATGTTTCGGGCGGCATGCCGGCGGCAAGTCCGATAAACGATACGGCGATTACATCCATGCTGCGCCAGGCGAACAGTTGGGATGCCCCCGATACCATAGACCGTTGGCGGATATCCGATAACAGTCGCGGACCGTCCGTTGCAGATTTAGAGGGCAACGCGCTGTATAACGAAATCAGCGGCCAATGCGGGGCGCTGGTCCGAACCGCGTGCGAAACGGATGCCGCCATGCAAATGGCGCGGGCCAGCTATTCCATGATGATTCAACAGGATTGCAACGCCGCCGAACGGCGCACGGATGACAAACGCTTTGCACTGGACGGCAAGGTGCGCGATGCGCAAAGACTGTTATGGACCGCGCGTTTGGACGAATATCAAAATCGTAATTCCGCGTCCGTCAACGAATGTATTGCAAAGGTCAGTGCGGACATATTGCAACCGAACGCATGCGGCGAAGACTGGATAGAATGCCTTGACCCGACCGGCCGTTATATCGACGGCACAACGGGCGACCCTATATTATCGCCCCAGTTTTTCAAGTTGGCCGACCTGATGAATATTAACGCGACGGATATCGTCCGCGGCAATCCGGATTTTGCCGCCGTTATAAACGGCAAAAAAATTCATGCAGAGGCATCGCTGCGCAGCTGTACCGACAACGCGGATTACGTGTGGGACGCATTCTTGCGCCGCGGTTTAATTCAAATCGCGCAAGCGCAGGATTCTATTATAGAAGATGTCAAAAACTCTTGCGTTTCAACTATCGCCAAATGCTACGACAGACAATCCGGTGCTTTCGCAGATATGGACACAACAACAGCCCAGGCTACGCTCGCGCTGGGCGCCATGACCGCGCAACACATGTGCAGGGATGAAGTCATGGCATGCGCGGCTCTCTGGGCCGGACCGGGCGAACAATGCAATGTCGATGCAAAAGGTAAAATATCCAACCCAGACAGCTGCGGTATGGCTGCATTGCTCAGATTCGTAGACGCTGTCGATGATGTGAAAATTGCAGAAGGGTGTCGCACAGGTCTTGAAAACCACGTCCAGGAACTTTGCAAAGACTCAACAGGTTTTGGATTCCCGTACGGTTGCCGCAGCTGGTCTATCTCTCATATCAAGGGACTGTTGGATTCCTTCGCAAAAGATTTCTGCGCAGATTCAAATGGTAGGATACCGTGGGGGATTGCCACAACCCAAATCACTACGGCGTCGGGATTGTTTAATGACAGTTCCGTTATCGGCGGATTGTTGCGCGAAATCACCGTAGGGATGGTCGGACCGCTGATGGAAATCTGCGCCGAAACCGATGGTGCTTGGCGCGGGCCGGACCAAACGCTGGAAGCCGACGTCGATTTCTATGGCCCGTGGCAACAGCGCATATTTGGCGGACGCAATCCGCCGCATTCCGGATTTGGCGGAATGCCGACATCCGATTGGGGATTCTGTATCAAAAACACGCCAAAGATAGAATGCGAAACCGCAGACATGACCGCCGGTTCCAAAGGATACGCAAAATGGAATACCAGCGCCGACAGATGCGACCTGTCAATCGAATGGTATAAAGAAATCTGCAAAAACCTGTTGGAAGGATTCTGGGATACCAAAACTCAACAATGCTTTATCGCGAATTAACCGGGTGATGATAATGAAACAAACTGTTAATTTTTTAATGAAAATTGTAATCGTTGTAACTGTTGTTGTCGCCGCAGTAATAAACAATGGATTTGCTTGCAGTGAACATCATAGGGCAGGACCTTTTCCACATCGTGATAAAAAGACATCGTATTGGAATTTGACCGGCTGTCATTTTAACTATGATAACGGCGTAAGCGTGTGTAGTTCTGCTCATTTGCCCGGCAAAGCTCCGCCTCTTCCTATTGATGACACGATTAAAACAAATTGGAATGATGGTTACAAATGCTGGCATTGGGAATGTAAAGATTCGGCAAAAATAATCCACCCAACACAAGGCACATGTATAACACCGACACAGTGTGATGGCATTCCCGGGTTTACAGCACCGACATCAACTTATACCAAAGAATGTAATATTCTTCGTTGGCTTGATGATGAATGGAAAGATACATACGATTCGTTGCAACATACCCGAAGGATTAATTCAGATGGCATGGCTTATTATATTTGCAAACCCGGTCGTTGTAATACACCGCAAAGCAAAACGTGCCAAGATATAGAATACGGCGTATGGGGCGGAATAGGCAGGGACGAAGAAACAAGCGACGCACGTGGGGGCGGGTTTTGCATAAAATGTCCGGCAAATCAAGCGCCATTGTTCGCCGGTACCATAACAGGTGAATTCGATGGCCGATGCGGCGAAGGAGTCCCGTTTTCAATTCCGGATATGGAAGAATGCAAGGATAATACCGATAATAACAGTTTCAGAGATTGTTTAATTCCACCACCGGAAGAATAATTTTGGGCGCAAAATGTTGTGCCACTACGATTTATTGAATTCAACCAACTGTTTTTGATATAATTTATCAGAATCCCATGTTTGCGGGTTGCATGCGATATATCCCCGAATTTGGTCGTAATCGTCCGCATTGCGAATAATATGTTCATAGTAATTGCGTTGGAATACGGAACGTCCGATTTGTTTTGATACGGATGATTTATAACCGCGGATAATTGCCCCAACGGTATTTGACGGCGAACGTAATTGGGGCGTATGCAATACGCCCCTACGGGTTATGATTTTTGCCGCATTATCGATTTCAAATTCCGAATTTTGTAGGGGCGTATTGCATACGCCCCCATTGTTTGTTTTTATACAAATGATTCCATGGATATGATTCGGCATAACAATAAACGCCAACAATTCAATATCGGGACGAATTGTTGATGTTTCAAACCATTTGTCGCGCGCTATACGGCCGTGTTCATTCAATATCATTTCGCCGTTTTTTACATGGCCGAATATGCATTGTTTTTCGTGGGTGCAAATTGTTATGAAATACAAACCGCACGCGGAATAATCATATTCCGTTAAACGAATTGTTTTGCGGTGGTGGATGTTTTTATCGTACGGCATGCGTGGATTGTAACATCGGATGACATCCGGGTAAATAAAATATTTGGGGCGTATGCAATACGCCCCTACGAGTATGATAAAGGGCGGAAAATTCCGCCCCTGTTATTACTGTATCGTGCACACATCGCTGGCCCAGTTGCCGCCCAGCAATTGGCATCTGGCCTCATACCATGCGTCGTTCAGCGAACAGTACTGGGTATCCTCGGCCCATGTTCCGCCAAAGACAGAGCAAGTTTGCGAATGCGCTATTTCGCCCGGGAAATACTGGTTCATCAGGATTTCTCGCACACGGGTTACGAGCTCTGTATCATCCTTTGGGCAATAACTGGCTATTGCGCTGTTTATATGGTCTCGTATCAACCCATCGGCATTCGATCTCTTGGGGCAGGCCCCGGTTGTGATCCCGGTACAATCATGTGTACAACCGGACAAATCTTCGCCGCAAAAGTTTTCTATTCTGGCGTTCACCGCCGCGACACAGGCTTCTTGGGCACTGACATCATTAACCGCGTTGACAAAGGCGAACAGCGCACTCAATCCGCATGTAGTCTCGTTAGTAATTTTCCCATTGGTGAAAGTACACGTTGGGCATTGGGTTGTCGCCGCGCCCGGGCAATGCAGCGCCGCACAGGCGGATACTTTTTCGACGCAGATTCCGGATAACACGCGGCTCATCTGGGCACCGGACATTCTGTTTTTGTCGATACGGCTTAACCTGTCGCCCTGGTCTTCATAACAATCCGCAATCGTTTCAATACATGAATCCTTGGCTTTTTCGATTACCGCAAATTGCTGCTGTGATATTTCCATCAACGCCTGTTGCAGGAACGCATTCCAGACATAATTCGAATCGTCGCTGCAATTGCGCAGAACATTTTCCGCACTGGGGCGTTTTGAGTTCAAGAAGTTTACAAACGGCTGGTTCATATTAATAACGTTCGAACCGCCCAGAGTTATCGTACTGGTCAGTCTGAACAGCTGTGGCGAAACCTTTACAGTCCCGTCGGGATTCAGGTAAGAGTTACCGATATCCAAACAGCGCACCCAATCTTTGCCGCATGCGGAATCATGCATCATTTCCGTGCGGACCTTTGCTATGCATTCGTTGACGGATGCGGAATTGCGGTCATGGTACGCTTCCAGTCGGGCATTGCCCAGCGCGCGGTTGGCCGTGCGCAGCATCAGATCGGCGTTGGCGCGCGCTTCGTCCGTAGAGCGTTCCGCCGCGATACAGCTTTCGTTTATCAAAACCGAATAAGCCGACCGAACCAAAGACATCGCGGTGTCCGTCGGACAGCGGGTGCGGATTTCGTTAGAACACATTCTGTTTGCCTCTGTATACCGGTCGCGGCCTTCCCTTTCGCCGAAATTGGCGCCGCTGGTATCGCCGCCGCGCGACGACGTTCCCCAGATGTCGCCCCCACCGGCCCATATATCCGAAACGTCAAACAGTCCGACGGTCGAAATCACCGCGCTGTTGCCGACCCCGAACGATGAAACGGACGACGGCTGGCGGCCGGCCAGAACATCCATAATGTCGTTCAGGGCGCTGGTCGCCTTTGAAATATCGCGAACGCGTTCGCTGGCCGCTTCTCCCTCTGTCGCGGTGCCGACCGCGGTGGCTTCGGCGGCGGTCAATCCGACGCGGGTCAGCATGTTATCGTCGAAATCGCGCAACAGGTCGACAGCGGTGTCCAGCATATTGCGCGTGGATTGAATGTCGCGGAATTTGTCGGAACACACACAGCGTCCGAAACGCGTGTCAAGTTCCGGGCTGCAATATATATCCATGCAGGTGTTGTACGCCATAGAGCATTCCGAATAACCGTCGCCCATTCTGGACATATCGTTATAGGTCGGCGTGACGCCGGCGCGCGCGGCGACGGGCGCCGTTCCCGCGCGGGCGGCGTTCGGTTGGACAGCGGCGCTGCGCGATGTCGATGTTGCGGCGGTCGCAGGTACCGTGGCGGAACGCGATGCGGCGGACGTCGTCGCGGCGCGCGACGGTTGCGCCGCGGCGGCCGGTTGCCTTGCGACGGCAGAACGGCTTGGCGCCTGTTGGGCCGCCGCCGCCGGTTGCCGCACAGCGGCGCGGGTCGGCGTAACGGCCATGCGCGACGTATGCTCTTGCGCGACGGACGCCCCCAAAATCAACGGAAATATGCATAGAAATGCGACCAGTTTGAATGTCTTTTTCATGATTCTCTCATATAGTTACAGGTTCATTATATCAAAAATTGGCAATTTGGCGCAAGGACTATTTTTGTTTTGCAAATTGGACAAAAGATACTTATAATCCCCGCACAAGGATGTGATATGAATTACAATAATATTCGCGAATTATTTTTGAAATATATGGAAAAGAACGGACATAAAATAGTTCCGTCGGCGTCGCTGATTCCCGACGACCCGACAGTAATGTTCACCGTCGCCGGAATGGTGCCTTTCAAAAATATCTTGCAAGGAATCGCGCCCGCCCCGGCAATGCGCGTCGCGGATTCGCAAAAATGCCTGCGCGCGGGCGGCAAGCATAACGACCTGGAAGACGTTGGATACGACGGCCATCATCATACTTTCTTTGAAATGCTGGGCAACTGGTCGTTCGGCGATTATTTCAAAGACGGCGCGATTGAATTATCATGGAATTTATTGACGCGCGAATTGGGATTGGACCCCGCGCGCCTTATCGTAACCACGCACATCTCTGACGACGAAGCAACGGAAATCTGGAAAAAATTAACCGGCAAAGACGCAATCCGATTGGACAAAGACAATTGGTGGGCGATGGGCGATACCGGACCGTGCGGACCGTCGACGGAAATATTCTGGGATTTCGGGGAAAGCGTTCCGGGCGGTCTGCCCGGCGCGCCGGACGAAGCCGGCCGATATGTCGAAATATGGAATAATGTTTTTATGCAATACGACCGACTTGCCGACGGGTCGCTGTCCAACCTGCCCCATAAAAATGTCGATACGGGCGCCGGACTGGAAAGATGGGCCGCAATGCTGCAAGGCGTCACCGATAATTATGAAACCGATTTATTCGTCGCATTAAAAAACGCGGTATCGGATGTTACCGGCGCCGGGCAGACCGCGGACAATGTGCCGTCGTTCAAAATCATATCGGACCACTTGCGCGCCGTTGGATTTGCAATCGCCGACGGGGTTGTTCCGTCGAACACAGAACGCGGATACGTTATACGCCGCATATTGCGGCGCGCGATGCGCCACGGGCAAGTCTTGGGACATACGGGGCCCCTGCTTTCGAAATTATATCCGGCGCTGGTGGAACAAATGGCGGGCGCGTATCCGGAATTGGCGCGCGAATCCGCGCGCGTCATTGCGACAATTGAAAAGGAAGAAAAGGCATTCGAAGACATGCTGACATCCGGCCTGAAACTATTGGAAAAAGAAATTCCAAATGTTGCGGGTAAAATCATGGCCGGCGATGTTGCGTTCAAACTTTACGATACTTATGGCTTTCCGCTGGACCTGACGCAAAGTATTTTGGCGGAACGCGGCATGTCCGTCGATGTCCCGGGATTCGATTCGGCCATGAGCGAACAAAAAGAACGGTCGCGCAGCACGGGTGTCTTCAAAGGCGGCCTTTCCGACGAATCCGTCGAAACAACGCGCCTGCATACCGCGACGCATTTATTGGGCGCGGCCTTGCGCCGCGTGCTGGGCGATTCCGTATCGCAAAAGGGCGCGAATATCACGCCGGAAAGATTGCGCTTTGATTTCTCTTTCGAGCGCAAAGTCGAACCCGCGGAATTGGCCGAAGTCGAACGACTGGTCAACGATGCCATTTCCGCCGCGATTCCCGTCGAATGCAATGATATGGCGGTGGCGGACGCGCACGGTGCGGGCGCAATCGGCATATTCGACAGCAAATACGGCGAAATGGTGAAAGTTTATAAAATCGGCGACGTGTCTTTGGAAATCTGCGGCGGCCCGCATGTAGGAAACACTTCCGAATTGGGCGCTTTCAAAATTCAAAAAGAAGAATCCAGCGCCGCCGGAGTGCGTAGGATAAAGGCCGTTCTAGGGCATAAGTCATAGGGCATAAGGCATATTAAGTTTTGTTTTTGTGGGAATTATTCTGTCAGTTATCATATTGTTATGCCTTATGACTTATGCCCTATGCCTTTTGTCCGCTTGACTTTTTTACATACAGTTGCTATAATCAAAAAAGTGCCGCCCGGGGCGGAGATTCACTTCAAATAAATTAACCCTATTCCCACAGAATGTTTATTGGTAATGAATTTCCCGCCTTTGGGTGCATGTTTAACCATACAAAAAGGATAAAAAATGGTAAAAGTAAAAGATAGAACAATTAAAGACGGACAAATCGCCAACCTGGCGTTCTTGGACGACCGATTCGACGACGAATTCGCAGACGATTACGATGAATTCGACGACAAAGCGGTCGCTATAAAAGCGACGCGCCCGAAAGCCGATAACCGAAAGCCGAGAGCCGAAAAACGCGAGCCGAAAACCGAAGAGAAAAAGCCGAAGGTAGAAGGTAGAAAGTCGAAAGTCGGACAGGATTCGGCTCACGGCTCACGGCTTACGGCTCACGCGGACGACGACACCATATACTTTTTCGCGCTGGGCGGATTGGAACATATCGGCCAGAATATGTATGTCTATAAATACAAGGGCAAATATTTAATCGTCGATTGCGGAATGGGATTCCTGGATTCCGACGTCGGCGGCGACGATGTTAAATACTGCGACACCGCGTATCTGGAAAAACGCAAAAAAGACGTCGTCGGAATTATATTGACCCACGGGCACGAAGACCACGTCGGCGCAATGAAATACGTATGGGAAAAATTCAAATGCCCCATTTATTGCACCAGGTTCATCACAAAATTCATGACGCGCACTTTCAACGGAATGGAAATAGATTACAAGCCGTCGGACATAATAACATTCGACCACAACGGCGCGGATTTCAAAGTCGGACCGTTCGGAATCGAAACTTTCCACATATCGCATTCGATTCCAGAGGCGCAGATGCTGGTCATCAAAACGCCCGCGGGAAAGATTCTGCACACCGGCGATTGGACGTTTAACGACGGAATTCCAATCGAAAAACCGTCGGATTACCAACGCTTGCGCGAAATCGGGTCCGACCCGGATTTACTGGCTGTCGTTTGCGAATCAACGTCCGTTTCGCGCCAGGAACCGCAAGTAACAGAAATAGAGGTCCGCGAGACACTGGCCGATGTTATGGCGAACGCGCCCGGCCGCGTTCTGGTTTCCGGGTACAGCCGTTCTATCGCGCGAATGAAAATGTTCGCCGAAGCCGCCCGCAAAGCCGGCCGCGAACCCGCGATAAAAGAGCGCAGCAATCCGCGGCCCGTGCCGTACGTCGGATTGCCGGAATTTCGCGAAATCGGAATCGAATGCGGATATCTGGATAAAACGGATTTGGCGTTCCATCGCGACATCAAAGAATTACCCGCGCACATGCAGGCCATATATCTGACCGGACACCAGGGCGAAAAATACGCCATGCTGACCCGGCTTTGCCGCGGACATGTGAAAGAGCTGAAATTAATGCCGACCGACACCGTCGTGTTTTCCGCAATCGTCATCCCGGGCCGCGAAGCGCACGTGTCGTTCCTTTACAACCGCCTGGCGAAAATGGGAATCATGACCAAGACCATATTCGACACTCCGAAAATCCACGCGTCCGGACATGCCGGCCGGCCGGAATTCGAACGCTTTTACGATATCGTTCATCCCCAGGTCATACTGCCCATGCACGGCGAATACATGACGTGCATGCTGAACGCGAAAATGGCTATGGAACGCGGCGGCGCAAAGCATATGATGCTTGCGCGCAACGGCGAAATCGTCGCGCTACAAAAAGGCGAGGCGCCCGCAATCGTCGAAACGTTCCATGCGGATTTCATAGTAATGGAAGGCGAAACCGAACGCATGGGCGACAACGACCCGGTTTTGAAAAACCGCCGGAAATTATCTACCGAAGGCGCGGTGTTCGTCACCCTGCCCGTTGACAAGCGCGGATTTTTGAAAGGCGTACCCGAAGTGTCGTCTGCCGGTGTTTTCGAACACGACGGCAAGGGACTTATCAAACGCCAGATTCAAATCGAAATAACAAAATCCATCGACGGCATGGGCAAGGCGGAAAGAAAGTCTATGGAAAACCTGCGCGAATCCGTCGGGGCGGCGGTGAAGCACGTCATACGCCCGCTGATGGGCGACCGCAAATCGCCGGCAATCCAGGTGCATTTTGTGAATAAATAGCGCATATCCCCAAGCGTCATTGCGAGAAGCATGAGTCCGACGTGAAACGTCGGCGAATGCGCCAAAGCAATCCAGTGATTTGTCGCGCCAGCTTTGCTGGCGCGCTCTATTTACTAGATTGCCGCGTCGCGGTTACCTTTTCGCGCTTTGCGCTCATACGGTAATCGCTTCT
>WRJH01000029.1 GCA_009782315.1 Alphaproteobacteria bacterium | reverse complement strand
TGTAATTTGACGCTATGATGACTTTCCCGCAATGATGATTATAGAGTGCGCCAGCAAGGCTGGCGCGGCAAATCACTGGATTGCCGCGTCGTGTTTGCAGACACTTCGTGCCAGACAAACACTCCTCGCAATGACAGGATGGGTGTAATTTGACACTATGATGACTTTCCCGCAATGATGATTATAGAGTGCGCCAGCAAAGCTGGCGCGGCAAATCACTGGATTGCCGCGTCGCGGTCGCCGGCGTTTCACGCCGGACTCGCGCTCCTCGCAATGACGGCTATATATAAATGCGCTTGTATGACAAACGCTCCTCGCAATGACGAGTTAGGTATAGTTTAATGCCGTGATGGTCTCCTCGCAATGACGGCTATGTAATAACCGGCAGGGCGTATTTTTCATACAAGTCTTCCCAGCCTGGGTTCATGGATTCGATTAATTTGATTTTATCGTCACGCGAACCGCCTTTGATTTGCTTTTCGCGTTCTATGGCGTCGCTGACCATGGCGTATTGTTCGTAATAGCCCAGTCTGTCTATGTCATATTTCTTTGTATGACTGTTGCCGTATTTTTTATGCTTATGCTCTATGATTCTGTTTTCCAGATCGCTGGTCACGCCTGTGTATAGCGCCCCGTTTCTTTTGTTGAAAAGAATATATACGTAACCATTTTTTTCATATATGGATTTACGCATTTTATCCCCTATAAATCAACAATCCCGTTCGTCACAAACAGCTGGCCGTCGTGTTCCCAGATTTTTCCGCCGGATTCCGTCACCATCAATTCCCCCGCCGCCAATTCCGCGTAATCAATCGGTTCCGATACAAACGCGTCGAATTTACCCGTCGCAACCGACGCCAAATCCAATGCGGGACAGCCAGTGATGCGGGCGGTGCCGAGAGCCGAGAGCCGAGAGCCGAGAGCCGAATATCCAATCGTCAAATCCGACGGATTGGACAATTTCGACACGCGCATTTTGGTGGAATGGAACGCGCTGTAAATATATGTTCCGGAATCTTTTTCGGCATAGAATAATTTATCGTCAATCGGCGCGTATATCAGGGCCGCGCGGGTTTCTCCATTTACGCGCAATGCAAGGCTGATGGCGAAATGTTCGTTCCCGCGAATGAAATTTTCCGCCCCGGAAAGGGCCAGAACAAATTCGGAAATACCGTCGCCGTCCGTCGATACGTTCGGCGTCAAAACGCCCGCAGCCGGTCGCACCAATTGCAAATCGGACAGAATCATTTGTTCGATTCTTTGCTGGGCCTTTGCGACAAAATCCCGCGCGCCGGACAGCGATTGTTGCAACTGTTCGACTTCGCCGAAATCGCGGCGCAATCCGGTCGCGGTTCGGATAAGTGCCGCAAACATTTGATTTAATTCCGAAGAGCCTTTGAGTAAGTTTTCCATAACCCCCACCCAAGCCTCACTAGGTTCGCGTTTCACGCTTACCAAGTTGCGGCTTTCCCGCCCCGCAAGGGGGCAGGCACAGCCCATCCCACAAGGGGACGGGATTAAAATTTGAATCCGTCGAATTTCTTTTTGAATTTGTCCGCCTGTTGGCCTTTGTCCACGGCCTGTTTCTGGCCGGTCCATGCCGTATGATTCAGGTTGTCGATGGACAAAACCTGGTCCTTTTTCACGGACGAATACATTTTCACGGTCTTGCCGTCGGTCATCGTCACGTTGATTTCGTGATACGCCGGATGAATGTTTTTCTTCATTTTTTTGCCTTTTTTATTTGGTTGGGCCACACGGATTCGAACCGCGATAAAGAGAACCAAAATCTCTTGTCCTACCGTTAGACGATGGCCCAATGGCAGTCCCAACGGGAATCGAACCCGTGTCGCCAGAATGAGAATCTGGTGTCCTGACCGCTAGACGATGGGACCAGTGGGACCCATTATAAAATATAAATCTCGCTTTTGCAACCTCGCTACCGCTCGGGCAAAATCGGATTGTCCCAACGGGATTCGCTGGGCTTCGCCTGCGCGTATCCTCCTAGTTGTTCAATCTTCGCTTCGCTCGATTTCACATACTCGGATTCGAACCCGTGTCGCCAGAATGAGAATCTGGTGTCCTGACCGCTAGACGATGGGACCGAGCCGCTGATAGCTGCGCAATTATACACGGGCATATTCAAAAATCAAGGGATTAATAGCCGCCGATACAGCCCAGATACGAATTCCCGGTACTCTCGACCAGGGATATGAATTTCTTTTTATTTTTGCCCGAAAAAAGGCCCAAAATCGTTCCCGCATCCGTCGCAAGCATGTCCAAAGACAGCGCCACCCCGGAATTCATCTTTTTGAAAAACTGGCTGGCCGGGTGGATTTCCGCCGTAAACAGCTGTGCCGCCGGCGCGGCCCGCAAAGGCGATTTGCGCACAACCATCAGCTGGCATTCCGCGGACAGTATGATTTTTTCAATAACTTTTATATCTTCGCTGCCAAGCAAGCCGCCCCACCAGCCGCTGGATTCCACAAACACCGGGATATAAAGTTCGGAATCCGGATGATTTTTGAAAAAATCGGCTATGTCCGGCTCTGCATGAATCACGCGCGGCATGACCCCCGTGCGGTCAAATATTTCCCGGCGCGCGCATGCGTAAAGCGAATCGCCCCGCGTGCGTTTGCTGCTGTAATAAAGTACTGGGGATATGTGCGATTCTGTCTTCATCAAAGGGTATTATATCATAATTTTGGTTTTCAATGAACAACTACTTTTTAAGTCCCGCATACAATTTTTTCGCGCGGTCCCAGTATGCCGCCGCGTCCTTTTTCGCCGTTTCGTAATATTTGTCCGGAATACTTATCTTGGCGAACAGCGATTTGACTATGGCCGGAATCGAAGTCATAAAGAACGCAATGAAAATTCCCGACAGCATCACCGTGACCATGCTGTCGTTATTCAAGAAAAGGCCGTCGATAAGATAATCGGAACCATTTTTTTCATCCGCCAAAGCTGCGGCCAAGCGGCCGCCGTCCATACCGCCGATAACCGCGTCCAGAAACATTATCGCAAACACGACAAACACCAAAACAGCCGCGATTCCGACAACGTCCCTTATCAAATCGTCAATCGTTTCCCTTATATTTCTGGTGCCGTCGGGCATTATTTTCCAGCCTTCGAACGTCCAGCCCAGCAAAAACAGCGGAAACATGGCAAGGTTCAGCGAAAGACGCACAAGCGTTTCCAAAAAATACAGCGGAATAGGTATCAGCCCCATAAGAAACATAAACATTATTATCGCGCCGGCGACAAACATGCCGACATGCGGAAATATCGGCAGACCGAATATGAATTTGTGCATGTACTTGCCCTGGAACGACGCGTTCAGCATGGTCCAGCCGACCGCCATGCCAACACCCGTCATCTGGTGTATTCCCCCCAGCTGGCAGGTAAGGCTGTGCCGGAATTTCGGCGAAAACGCCCCGCGCCCCGCGTTATGCGAATCCATTTCAATCGCTGTTGCGACCAGGCATGCCTCGAACGCATAAAGATTTTCACCGCCCGCAAATTCCCGCGTCGCCCCGCGCGACAGCGACAGGCCTGTATTAAACACAGGTTCGACAAACGCCGTCGTTATAATGCGCGGCAGCGGAGTAAAAAACAGCGCGGACACAAACGTAATTTTTACCAACAGCGCGACGGATTTTCCGGCAAGCGTCCATGCGCCGCCGCCCGACGTCGCATCAACCTGGGCGCCTTTGGCGCCTATCCAACTGGCAAGAATATTCCATGAAATCCACAAAGCGGCAAGGCCCAGCATAACCGGAAACATAACCCCGCCCAGCGCGCCGTATATGGTCGGCAGCATGTCCGACAGTACCCGCAATATGTCGCCGAATACGTCGCAGGTCCAACAGCTGGAAAAAAATCTTTGCGCGTCCGCCATATTCACGGGCGAAAACGACCGGTATATGGAAAATCCGGCGACGCCCGCAATGCCAAGGCCGGTGGCGATAAGCCCGACGACAGCCGGCGCCGCGACAGCCGGCACCGCCGTCAAAGACGGCAGAGCATAGAGCATGGAGCATAGGGCATAGAAACGTTTTTTCATAGTTCTGATTTCTGATTTCTGATTTCTGATTCAATTAAAAAAACTTGAATCAGAAACTGCAAACCATGCTTTATTATATCATAATGTGTAAAGAAATTATGATATAATATGGGCAAGAATGGTTTGTTTCCGATTTTGATTGTAAATCATAAATCAGAAACCAGAAATCAGAAATAACATGAAATACGCTTTTTTTATTTTTGCGTTGTTGCTCTTGCCGCTGCCGGCCCTGGCGGAATACGGCATGGTCGACGCGCTGTCGCTGGCCCCGTTCGTGCCGCTGGTTCTGGAAGCCATGATGATCGTCGCAATGTCGGGATACAAATTCTTTGTCGGAGACGGCACCGGAATCATTTACATTCTTGTCTGGGGATGGCTGGCCATCACCATATGCCTTTACCTGGTGCGGCTGTTTCTGCCGGCAGAATGGCTGGCATTTGCCGGACTGTCCGGGAACGATGCGCTGGCCAAGGGAGAAGTTTCCGGATTCAAAATGGGCGAAGAATTGTTAAAGCCCGGATTGCGCGCCATATTCGCAATCGTCATCCTGTTGCAGGTAAAGCCCCAGTATATATCGACGTACGTCGTCGACCCTTTTCTGCAATTCGGCGCGACATATACGGAAAGCATAGAGGGCATGGTAGCCCGCTCGCCGTTCGGCGTCGCGCCGCCCGCGAAATGCCCGGACGTGCTGGTCTTGGAGGGATATATTTCGGAACGCGGATGCGATTTCCTGGTCCAGCCGGTCGCGACAATCACGCATGTCAACAACGCGCTGGTAAAACGGGGGTTCCAGATGCTGACCAAGGGGTTTTCCGGACTGATGTCGCTGCTTCTGCGCGGTCCCGACGGATTTTTGAACATAATCACGGGATTGGTTTTAATCACCACGTTCGTGACCAGCAATTTCTTTATGGCGCTGCTTATCATCCAGGGGATATTCAATTTCGGAATGGCGCTGATACTGTATCCGTTCAAGGTTCTGATGTATGTCGCGAAACCCGCCGATAAAAACGCGTGGTTCGACCCGTGGAACGCGTTCGACGAACTGGTGCCTGCGTTAAAAAATCTGGTCATAACAATGATTGCGTCCATGTTCATAATGGCGGTGAACGTCGCCGTCGTAAGCGCGCTGTTCCGATGGAACCAATCCGTGTTCAGCGACGCCGCGGGCGGCGCGGCACACAGCAATCTGCCCGTGGCCGCATCAGGCGGAATTGGATTCGGAAATCACGCGACCACGTGGCTGTCCGCCGTGCTGACGCTTTTCATCATGGTGCAGATTTTCAATATGACGCGCGAACAGTTGGAAAAATACACCAAGGATACGGGGAACGATTTGTATAAAAAAGTCGCGGGCGATTCAAAGGCCACGTGGGAAAAAACAAAAGACTGGACGTCGAAGGGATTCGGCGTGGCAAAGAAAATATTCGGGAAATAATCATGCTGTGGCTTTCGCATTTTGTCGAAAATACCACGCAGCGGTGCTGGGGCTGCGAGATGTTCGACCGGCTGTTCGGCGTCGTGTCGTCGGCCGCGGCCGCGCTGTACGGATATATGACGATTCTTGCCATCGTTTTGCTGGCCGTGTTCGTCGCGTTTTATATCCTGTATTCCGTTTGGAAAAACCTGTCCGACGGCGCGAAAGATTTTACATACCGGAAATATTTGAAACCCGTTGTGATAAATTCTTTGGTGGTGTTTGCCATGCTTTCGACCGGCGCGTTCTTTCCGCGCCTGGTGACAAGGCTGACTATAGAGCCGGTGTCCCAAATAACGCTTTTATATTCGGAAGCCATGCTGAACAAAACGGCCGGACAGGTCGACATGCTGGTGGAATACGAGCCGGCGCCCATGGAGGACGACGGGTTTTACAGGCCGGAACTGCGCGACGCAGTCATCCGGCTTATCAAGACTTCGACCACGCAGTTCCAGGCGATGATGACGATGGGTCTGCATATAATGGACGGCGCGTTCTCGTGGTCCGCGCTGACGGGCATCGGCGCGCTGGCAAAACACGCCCTGATGTTCTTTATCGGCCTTGCGCTGACTTGGGGATTTTTCAAGCTGTTCGTCAGATTCTGCTTTTACTTTGTCGACGTCATAATCAATCTGTCGATGTTCGCGTTCTTTTTCCCGCTGGGCCTTGCGTTCTTTGTGTTCCGGAATTCCGAAAGCGCCGGCTGGGTAAAACAATTGGGACAGAGCATAGCGCCCGGAATGTTGAAAAACGTTATAAATTCCATCGTGACGCTGGCGACCGTAACCATAACGTATATCATAATAATGGTTCTGATATCGCGGTTTTTCGCGGGCGACGCCGTGGACGGAGAGGCGCTGGCGACCGCTGTATTAAACGGGGATATTTTCAAAGGCGACATATCGTCCGACAATATCGTCGCCATGACTTTGTCCGGCGTGATAGTATTGATATATGTCGTGCAGTTCCTGTCCGACCGTATCGGAAAAGTCACAGAGATGATAACAAAGACGTTCGGGGTCGACCCGGCGAAACCCGACGCGGGCGACGCGCTGGGCGGCGACTTGCTGAAAATGGGCGAAGACACTTTGAAATTCGTGGGCGCCCAGGGAAAAATCCTGGTCGACGCCATAAGGAAACCGTAAATGCTGAAAGCGAAAATCATCATCACAGCCTTGAAAATCCTGTTGTGGGCCGCCGCATTGGGCGTCGGAGTCGCATACCTTTCCATGTCGCTGGGCGGCGCGTCTTTGACATACACCAGTCTGGACAGGTTCCTGGACGCCATAGGCGCGTGCGGACCGGACGGGGTTTGCGACATAGCGGCCGCGAACGGATGCTTTCTGTGCGCGTATATAGAAAAACTTTTCGCCATAATCGGCGCCGCCGCCGAAACGTTCTGGACGGCGCTGATACGCAATATCTGGATTCTTTTATCGCTGGGCTTTGCCATATTCCTGTTCAAACACAGTTACGAAGAAATCAAAAAAATGAACGATGCCGCCGCGAAACTGGAAGACGCGTCCGAAAAGAAATTCGATTTCAAATCATGGTTCGACAAGGTTTGGAGGCAGGCGCTGCGCGTCATGATTGTCGGCGCGATACTGGGCGTTGCGGGCGCGGGCGGCACGCGCGTGGTTCGGACGGTCGCCGACGTTACCATAACGCCAGTCATGTATATCGGGTCCACGCTTGCCATGGCGGCCACGGGCACGATGGATTCCGCCACATGCGGCGTGCGCGAAGGTGCCGAAGAAGGCGACATACTGGGCCCCGCCATGCGGCCGTTCATGTGCGTCATAGCAAACCTGAACACGGTCGTCCTGGCGGGGGCGTCGGGCGGATTCGCGCTGATGAATTATTCTTGGATGGGACTTGGCGGCGGGCTTTGGGGATGGATTACCGGTCTGGGCCTGGTCCTTGTTTTCATGTTCGTGGGGCTTAATATATTTTTCAAAATCCTTACCGTCGTTTTCCAGCTGGTATTCCTTATCATCTTCCTGCCGCTGATTATCGCCGCATGGGCGTATGAAAACGAATGGAAACTTGTCGGCGACGGGTTTTCAAACGCCATAGGCATGCTGGCCAAATGCGCATTGCGCGTCATCGCCATAACCTTGCAGATTATGGTCTTTTACGCCATGGTTCAATTTGTGGCGACGGAATACTATCCCGGGCCGCCGGGGTCGAACGCGTGTTATACCGTGCTGCTGCCGGCGGGAATTCTGGGCAACCGGCCGGAATGCAAAGGACAGGCGGACGACGCGTCCATGTCCGTAATCGAAGTGTTCCGTCATTGCGAGACAGTCGCGACAAGAGAGGTTGCAGGCGCGCGGGAAATCGTCAAGACCGACTTCAAAAGCTGTTTCGAAATGAAAAAAGCGGAAGTTACAAGAAAACATCCGGGCGCGTTCGATTTCATGGAAAACGGATGGGAGTTCTTTTTGATGATGATGGGTCTGTTCATTATATACTATTATGCGGTCGCAAAGAAAATCGACGGGCTGTTCTTTGGGGATGCCGGAAAAGACGGCATATTCGGGTCCGACATGGGCGACCCGTTCGAATACGGGAAATATGTAAAGGAATTCGGGCAAGGCGCGTTGCAGGCCCCGCAAAAACTGTTGGACAGAATAGAAAAGGCGTTTACATAGAGCATAGAGCATAGAGCATAGAGCATAGAGCATAGAGCATAGAGCATAGAGCATAGAGCATAGAGCATAAAATATTATGTGCTATGATGGCAGGTTGTGGGAAATAAAATGGGCAATAGAAACATTAAATCTTTGTTGAAATCATTAAGACGCATATCTATGCTCTATGCTCTATGCTCTATGCTCTTGCTTGCGGCTGCGCCGCAAGCAGCATTTGCGCAAACAAACGTTCCGAATGTGAATATCATGGAATACGGCGCGTGGAACACTCCCGAGAACAAGGATTTGGTAATACGGCTGCCGCAAGAAGACTTGGCGCGGTTCAGCGCGGAATTTCGCGCAAACGTCATGGATTCGGCCGGCCAGTTGAAAAAAGATTTCGTTCCGATAGAGGCAAAAATCGGAAGGGCCACGATAGGCGCGCTTTCATCCGTCGCGAAAATCATAAACAATTCTTTGGGCGGATTTGTCAGCATACTTTTAATCGTGCTGTTCGCGTTCTGGGTCATGATGGAATCGTACCAGGTCGCGACAAGCGGCGGCGATGTGAAAAAACTTGGCTATGAAATCGCGCTTAAAGCGGTTTGGATCATCGTATGGTTCGTAATATTGAACAGCGACCCCGTATACTGGTTCATGATGATAGCGGGCCCGATAATCCGTGCGGGCACAATCGTGTCCGACACCATACTGAACGCCGTGACGGGCGCGGCGGGCGTATCCTTGCCCGATACATGCGGCGCGATACGCGAATATATGGCGGCGCATCCCATGGCGGACGCGAAAAATGCGATTATCGCTTCGGAAAGCGTCGCGGACCTGTTGTGCGTTCCGACGCGCCTTTCCGGGTTCTTTTACACTTGCGTCGCGGCCGGGTTGCAATGGATGTGGCAAGGATTCGGGTCCAGCGCGCTGACGTTCATCGCCGGCGTCGCGTTCGTATGGATATTTGTGAAAAACATCTGGGATTTCGCCATAGAGGCGTTCGGAGTCATAACCAGCCTGTTCCTGGTCATAATGCTTTTGCCCTTTACCGCCGTCGCCGAATGTTTCGACGGCGGCACGAATTTGAAAGACCAAGGGCTGTTCAGCAAATTTTTCGGAATGCTGGCGGGCATGCTGGGCGGAAACAAATTAAAACTGCACAGCCAGTTCATGGTGTTCATAAGGGCCGCCATTTATTATGTCGCGCTGTCCATCGTCGCCGGAATCGGCATGGCGCTGCTGGGCATGGTCGCCCAGCCGGGGTTTTTGCAGAACGCGCCCGTAATTGAAAATTCCGGCGATTTCATACTGATTCTGGCCGTCGGCGCGCTGGTCGCCCATCTGGCCAAGAAAGCCGGCGACATAACAAAGGATCTGGGCGGGGCGATTGACGGAGAATTTGGAAAACAGGTCTATGCGGATGCCGCCGCGACATGGAAGAAACTGTCGGGGGGCGCGCAAGGCTGGTGGAAAGCGTTCAGGGGGAAATAATTTTCAATTTATGATATAATACAAAAAAAGGACACAATCATGCTTTCAATGTTTTTATCGGAATTTGGGTTTAATTTCGCGCGCGCGGGCTGGTTCGGGTTTGCCGCAGGCACGGCCGCCGCGTTTATTTTTACAATTGCATTCGGTGGCGCATTCATAAACAAAATGCGGACAATGCAGAAAAAAGGCCAGCCGATACGCATTGACGGACCAAAGACGCATCTGGAAAAGCAGGGGACGCCGACCATGGGCGGACTGTTGATACTGGGCGCGGTTTTCGCATCCGCCGCTTTGTTCGTCGATTACGCCAATCCGATTCCGTTTGTGGCCCTTTTGGCCCTTGTGCTGTTCGGGGCAATCGGATTCGTCGACGATTACGGCAAAATTAAAAAACATTCGTCCGATAACAGCGCGGCCATCATATCGCCGCGCGCGCGCCTGGCGCTGGGCGGGGCCGCCGCCGTACTGCTGGCCTTTCTGGCCGACAGGTTTATGCCGGCAAGCCCGGATATGGTGTTGTCCGTTTATATTCCGGTGCTCCATGTTCTTTTGCCGGTTGGGATATTCTATTTTGTTTTCGCATATTTCGTAATAGCGGGCAGCGCGAACGCCGCCAATATTACCGACGGGCTGGACGGAATGCTGTCCAAAATCATGCTGCCCGTTCTGGTCGTTATGACCGTCGCCCTTTACGGCGCGACGCATTACGGGTTCTTTTCCGGCGGAATATTTCTGCCGGATGCCGGTGGACTGTATCCAGTCATAGGCGCGGTTTTGGGCGCGGTTTTGGGATTCCTTTGGTTCAACGCCAAACCCGCACAGATATTCATGGGCGATGTCGGGTCGTTGGCGCTGGGCGGATTTATGGGCACCGTCGCCATGCTGTTAAAGGCGGAATTCGTTATCGGGGTCGCCGCGGGGATGATGGTTCTGATACTGCTTTCCAGCTTTTTGCAGACAACATTTTATAAATTAACCAAAGATTCGTCCGGACGCGGCCGGCGCCTTTTCAAGATGGCGCCGCTGCACCATCATTTCGAACTGTCCGGTTGGGCGGAAACGAAAGTCG
>WRJH01000028.1 GCA_009782315.1 Alphaproteobacteria bacterium | reverse complement strand
CAGCGATACCGTGAATTGCAGGACATCATCGCGATTCTCGGCGTCGATGAACTGGCCGAAGAGGACAAACTCGTTGTGCATCGTGCCAGGCGTATTGAACGTTTTCTTTCGCAACCGTTCCTTGTCGCCGAAGCCTTTACCGGCAAGAAGGGCGAAATCACGCCGTTGGAAGAAACGATTCGTTCGTTCGAGGAAATTTGCGACGGCAAGTGGGACCACCTGCCCGAATCGGCGTTCATGTACGTCGGTGCCGTCGAACAAGCCGCCGAACAAGCGGAAAAACTCGCGGCGGCGAAAAAATAGTTGCTAGTGGCTATACTGCGGAACGCCAAGAGACTGACATTTTGTCTTTGTGAACTTAGTGAAGCCTTTGTGTCCTTTGTGTTGAAAAAACGGTTATTTTTAACACAAAGCACACAAAGATTTTTTACAAAGGACACAAAGTTGACTACAGAAATGTCATCTTTATGGCGTTGTATGGTATAGTTACGAACCGGCAACTTGCCACTAACAGCTAGCCACTAGCAACTGGACACTAGCCACCAACCACCAACCACAAGCCACCAGTCACCAAAAAGGATTTGTTTCACATTCAAAATTATGATATAATAGCAATCGCGAATAAAAGAGGATGAAAATGACCCAGGAAGCAAAACAATCGTTTCAGGCATCAATGAAAGAATTAAAAACTCGGGCCCGGGCCGTTCTTTCGGCGTATCATCTTGAATCAATGGAACGCATATTGGATTCGGCCATTGAATGCAACGGTTCGGTTGCGAAAAATACCATAAAATCGACCGAAGATTATATATCGGCGTTGGAACAGAATAATTTGAATATTCTTGCCAAACGAAATACCGTTAATTTTGCACCCGCGCATGTGCGTTAACATCAATAAAAAATCCCAGGTTTCCGGGGGTTTTTAATCTAATAATTTTTTCTTTTGCGCTTCGAATTCTTTTTTGGTGATTGCGCCGCTTTTCTTCAGCCGGTGCAATTTTTCCAATTTATCCAACGTTTCGCCGCCCTGTTCCGCGTTTTCTATTTTTATCGACAAACTGCCGCCCCAGACCAACGACAACACCAATGCAATCACCCATGTAAGTCCGAAAAATATGCCAAACCACGACAAAACCGCGATAGTGGTCATATCGCTGCCGGTAATTCCGCGGCCTTTGGCGATAATTATCGGGATTCTTATTATCAGTATGAAAAATGCAATAAATGCAAATAGTATCAAAAGTTCAAAAAATCCGAACATCATTTTTTTACGTTCTTGTTCAAGAAATATCTTTAATTCGGCGGATGCGGCGCTCTACCGCGTCGAACGGCGATTCCAAGAACGCCGTCGCGGTCAGTATTGCAACCTCTACGTCTATATCTTCGGCGGACAGCGCCAGAACGTTTATATCGTCGTGAAAACGGTCGTTACGCGCCTGGTCCGGATTGTCGCAACGGGTACAGCGTATGTGTCGGAACCGGTTTGCCGCTATTTGCGCCCCGCCCCCGAATCCGCAGATTACAATGCCGCGCGACGCGTTGTCGTTCATCATTTCGTCCGTGGCGCGCCGTGTAACCTCTGGAAAATCCACCATAGTTTTCGGGTCGTCCGTGCCCATGTTGACCACTTGATAGCCGCTGGCGGACAGCATTTCAATCAGGTATAACTTTAACCCTACCCCGCGGTGGTCGGCGCTGATGTAAATTTTGGAAATATTTTTATTCATTGCTCCGCCCATGTTTAGAAGTATGAGGTAAGAGGTATGAGGTAGTTTAGAGGTTGTTGGAATAATTCCGGCAAGCAACAAACTACCTCATACCTCATACCTCATACTTCTTACCTTTTCTTATTTCCCCGCCTTTCTGCATACCAGTTTGCATTCCAGGCCGTTGTTGTTGTTGATGTTCAGCATGGTGTACGAAAGCGTGCCGGTCATTTCCGCATCGGCGAAAATATTCGCGATATCCACCGTCGCCGGGCCGTCCATAACGCCGTGCAGAAACAATGATTTAGCATTCACGCGGCCGATGACGCGGCCGCCGCGCGCGATGATAACGGTGTTGCCGCCGATGGTTCCCTGGACCAGGCCGTGAATCTGGACGATTCCGTCGGTCTTTATATCGCCGATAAATCGCGAACCCGCGCCGACGACAGTCGGACTTATTTTCTGTGCGGAATTAGTAAAAGCCAGCATATTATTTACCTTTGGTTTGTTGCGCCGCGTCGGCGTCCGGTTTCTTTTCTTCATCCGGCGCGCCCATGACGAAATTGTACGGGTTGAACGGCCGGTTGTTGTACCTTATCTCATAATGAAGATGCGGGCCCGAAGAGCGTCCGGATTCCCCGGCCAATCCCACAATCTGGCGCGCCTTTACGATTTCGCCGCGTTCCACATTTATGCGCGAAAGGTGCGCATAAAGCGTGGAAAAGCCCAATCCATGGTCGATTTCCACGGTTTTGCCGAATCCGGCTTTTTCGCCCGCGAACGACACTTTACCCGGCGACACGGCAAGCAGCGGCGTTCCGACCGCGCCGGAAAAGTCTATGCCGCGGTGCACCGCGCCGTCATGTCCGGTTATCGGGTCGACGCGTTGGCCGAACGGGCTGGTGATTCTTTGACCGGTCACCGGCCGGCCCACCGGCAGGACGGTTTTCGCGCGCGAAAGCCCCTGCCATAAATCTATTTTTTCGGCCAATTCGCGGTATTTCGGGTCGGCCGTCGCATCGAATACCAGCGGGTTTACCGCAGAGCCGACTATAGAGCTGCTGAATTTCAAAGCCTTGGCCGCCAATGCTGTTTCGGACAGCCCCAGTGAAGTCAACGAAGAGCTTATCTTTCGCATATTCTTGGACAGTTCTTCGGCGTTTGCGGTGGTCAATTGGGAAACGCGTTCTATAATCTGGGAATTGGCGTCCGCGATGACAATCATCGTTTCTTCCAGCATGTTGTTCTGGGCGCGCAGCTGTCTGTTTTCTTCGCGCGTCAATTCGTATTCGATGGCCAAATCCGCGAACCGCGCGAATTCCGGCGCATAGTCGTCGGTTGTGAACATGTTGTTCAGCCGGGTCGAAATCATCTCTATCTGGGACCAGGTGTTGACGCGGCGGCGCAAAAGGCCTTCCTGTTCCGATTTGGAAAGTTTGGCGCCGTTTATCAGCTGGTCGTCGATACTGGTTATTTAGCGGTGCAGTTCCGAATACCGTTTGAAGAACACGCTTAAATCGGACATATGCTGGGCGTGCTGGGCGCGGGCTTCGGCCAGTTGGCGCGTGCGGCGGTCCAGCATCGGCCGGTGGTACATGAACACGTACGTGGACCACGAAGCCCATATGATAAGCCCCGTTTTGGCGCAGAATTTGAAAAACCGGTATGCGGTCGACAGATGATAGTAATCCAGGTGCCCGCCCGACGATATGGCGGTCATATCCTGGGCCGGCAATATGCGGCGGACCAGCCGCCAGAAAGCCCGGAACGGCGCGCCCAAAAGCGATGTAAGCGATGAATAATACCGTGTTATAAAGTGCAGCATGACGGGGGCATTTTAGAATATCGGCGGGGCGGTGTCAACAACTAACAGCTAACAACTAGCAACTAGCAACTGGTGACTGTTTGACTTTTTTATCCAACGTGTCTATAGTCATGATATGAAAAAGAAGTTCCATGATTTTATAAAAAGTCTTATAAGCGACATAATTATCGGAATACTTCGTGGTTTGTTTGTCGGCTTTGGTAGATAATACTAGTAACTAAATTAAATTTAGCTCAACTATCAAAAATATCTCTTTACAGACGAATCCGGCGGATTCGTCACCCCCGCGAAGGCGGGGGTCCATTGCGCCGAAGACAATAAATAAGTTGTCATTCCGGGCGAGCACGTAGCGCGAGGGAACGGAATGCTGCGCAGCAATAGATTCCCGCCTTCGCGGGAATGACGCCTCTGGAATTAGAGACTTAAAAGAGATATTCCTGACAGTTGAGCATTAAATTTATTGACATTTGTGAGGATTTTTGCAATTCATTGCAATGGCTGTCCGGTCATCAAGTTATGCGCCAAAGCAGGTGTTGCGCTCTGCGGACCGGCGGTCTTTGGAAACATAAAAGCATATCTACTATAACTAACAACTGGGAACAGAAATATAGCTTGTCCACTATAATGGACAACTATGAATAAAGGATGTCTATTATAGTGGACAGATTATATATCAACGGCCACTAGCTGTTAGTTGTTAGTTATTAGTTGTTAGTTGTAAGCGGCGTCAGCTTTGACGCGCACGACGGGCATATTGTCGCGCGGCGGTCGACTTTGTCCACAAAGCAATATGGACATACGCGGGTCGGCGCCGGCGGCGCTTTGTGCCGAATTCTGTTTATAACGCGCACAACCATGAATATTGCGAACATAGTTATAAGAAAACTGACAATCGCGTTCGCGAACAATCCGACATTCAATGTTACGGCGCCCGCGGCCTGGGCCGCGGTCAGCGACGCGTAATGATGGTGTTCCAGAATTCCGGCGCTGTCCTTTAATACTATGAAGAATTGGGAAAAGTCTATGCCGCCGATGATAACGCCGATTGGCGGCATCATAATGTCGCGCACCAATGAATTGACGACGGACGTCATGGTCGCGCCGGCAATGACGCCGACGGCCATGTCCAGGGCGTTGCCCTTTTCCGCAAATTCTTTGAATTCCCGTATGAAGTTTTTGAACATAATTCGTGCCCGTGGTTCGTGATGGTGGTTCGACGGTTGCCGTGCTATGAACACGAACCACGAACACGAATCACGTTTTTTTCTTTATTGCGGACATAACTTTCGACAAAGTCTTGTTCAGATTTTCATCCGACGTTTCGACGGTGATGTTCGCTTCGGCATATATTTTGTATCTTTCCTCTATCAATGTCGATAGGATTTTCTTGCTGTCCGCGTTTAATAATTGCGGTCGCGTGTCGCGGAAATTCGTGCGTTTGACCAACAGGTCCAAATCGGCCTTTAACCATATCGACAGCGCTTTGGCCAATACCAGTTTTCGGACGGCGGGGGTTATGAATGCGCCCTCGCCCGTCGAAATCACTTTCAAATAAGGCGGCGACGACAACAGCCGCGACAGCACGCGTTCTTCGACGCGACGGAATTCGGATTCGCCGTAAAGGGAAAATATGTCGACGACGCTGCAACCGGCGGCGGCCTCTATCTCTTTGTCCGAATCGACGAACGGGATGTCCAGTTTCCGCGCCAGCATGCGCCCGATGGACGTTTTCCCCGCACCCATCAGGCCAACCATTACGATGGGCCGGTCAAGATTAAATGAAAGGTTGTTGGTCATTGGGCGTTTACCGTTTATCGTTTTCCGTTTATCGAATTTCTGCATTTTATTATATAAACATAAAATATCAAATTTTTATTTCATGAAAAGTATGGTAAACGGTAAACGGTAAACGAAAAAAAGTGGGCGACCCGATGTCCTATGCTGGGCTGCTGGTTTCCCCCTGACCCGCTGGCACCGACCGTCGTCCGCCCGCCGGTAATATAACTATTTTTTTGCGAATGTCAATGGTTTTCCCATCCGCAGAATTGTATCATCATTCATTGAAAAGCCGGCATGAATTACGGTGCCGCCGGCCGTGCCCAGGCGTGCGGAAATCAGGACCCTTTCCGCATGCGCGGCGCCGCCGAACAACGGCACTATATTTATATCTCCCGCCCTGCCCGTGTGCAGCGCGGCGGCGACTTCGCCTGCGGCGGCGGCATCAACAATGCAATAAAAATACCCGCGCGGTTTTACGCGTTTCAAACACGCCCGCGTCCAATCGGTCAAATTTGCGTTGTGGTGCGGGAAATTACTCCCCCCTTGGGGGGAGTCGACGGCACAGCCGTCGATGGGGGGACATATATGTTTGTTTTTGCCCCCCACCGAAAGACACTTTGTGTCTTTCGGCTCCCCCCGACGGGGGGAGCTGTTAACCCGTGGCGTGCCGCGAAAATACGGCGGATTGGTAATCACCGTATCGAAAGTCCGCGATGTGCGCCATTTCAATATATCGCCATGAATCAATTCCAATTCGCGGCCGTTCAGTTCGGCGTTCGCTGCGCATTCGGAAAGCATTTGTTCCGAAATGTCGATACCGGTAACGCGCAAATCCGGGCAATGCTGTAACAGGCATAAACTTACGCCCCCGGTTCCAATACCGACATCCAGGATATTATGCCTTATGCCGTATGCCTTATGCCCTATGAATGCCGCCAACCACACGGCGTCGCATGTGATATTGTAATCCCCGCGGAAAAATTTCACACGAGAGCCCATTGCGGTAAAAATGTCTTGTTTTACTTTCATGACTATATATAATAGTATGAAAATTATTATAAGGCAAAAAAATGTTAGACAACCAAGTCATCGTATCGTCCGCGGTCAGCACTTTCAACAACGCCGCGCTGTGGGAACCGGGATTTCTGTGGGCCGCAATCCTGGCGCTGCCCCTGTTCGCTTTGGCGTGGATTATGGGACACGATATTTTCGGCCGGTTTCTTTCAAATGCGAAAACGCGCGAACGCCGGTTCGTATTCCCAATCGTGCTGGTGATGTTCGTGTGGGCGATTTCGCACGGTAATTTCGGCGTGATACGCGACGGCACCAGTCTGGTCGTCATATTGAACGCGATAATATTATGGCTGGGCGCGATATGGCTTTCCAGACGGTATTACGAATCCGGCGCGCGTCTGTCGAAATTTATAAAGGGCAAAAAAAATCCGTGGAAAAAACTGGTCGACATGGCCGCCCCGCCGGCCGTTGCCATTGGCGCCGGGGTCGCCGCAATCGGCGCGGGCCTTGACGAATCCCTGTTGCAATCGGGCGCCGTCGCCGTCGGAATCTTTACAGGGTATATGCTGAACCGCCGGGGCGCGCGCGAAAAAGACCCGCGGCTTCTTATCGGCGTCATGATTTTACTTGCCCTGTTCGGCCTGGTTATGCAGCCCGAATTTTTCAGATTCGGCCAGCTGGCCCACCTTTCCGTGTTTCATCTTTTGTTCCTGTGTCTGACTGCGGCGGTTTTGGCCGCCTATTTTGCGGCAAGCCTGGTTCGGCCGCGCGGCTGGTTTTCGGATTTGCATTACGGCCGTTACAAAGTATTCATGCGCGCCGCCGGTTTGTTTGTCGTCGCGCTGCTTTTCATCACCGAATCGGCGCTGGCGTTCGCAATATTCTGCACCTGGGCGCTGTCCGCCGCCGCGCTTGGCGTGCTGCATGCGAAATCGGAAGAGCATTTGAAAAAAATAAAGGGCGAAACGTTTCTATTGCTGCCGGGGCTGTTCGGGATTCTGGCCGCCCTGCCCGTTTTGACGTTTATCGCGATAATCCTGTGGCGCCAGGTTCCGCACGGCGGATTTTTGAAAAGAATCCGCGAATTGTTATAATTCGTTATACTTTCTGAATGCAAATTCGAAACCGCATGGGTTATAATCCCCGCGCGAATAAAATAAAGCGGGAATATATCATGAGCATACATCATTCTTCGGTTGTGCATCCGGATGCAAAAATCGGCGCCGATGTCGAAATCGGGCCGTTCTGCACGGTGGGCGCGAACGTCGTGTTGGGCGACCGCGTCAAACTGATATCCAACGTCGTCATCGACGGCCAGACAGAAATCGGCGCCGACACGGTCGTGTACCCGTTCGCGGTGCTGGGCGTCATGTCCCAGGATTTGAAATTCCAGGAACACGAAACTATGACGGGCCTGAAAATCGGCAAACGCAACCGCATACGCGAATACGTCACAATCCACAGCGGCACGCCCGCGTCGACCGGAACCGAAATCGGCGACGATTGCCAGATTATGGTGAACGCGCACGTCGGCCACGACTGCAAGATGGGCAACGGAATCGTTCTGTCCAACCTGGCCCAATTGGCCGGCCATGTCGAAGTCGAAGATTTCGCCATAGTATCCGCCGGTTCCATGGTGCACCAATTCTGCCGCATCGGGCGCAATTCTTTCATCGCGGGGATGAGCGGCATCACAATGGACGTCCCGCCCTATTCGATATTCGAAGGCAAGCCCGCGACATACAGAACGGTTAACAAAGTCGGTTTGCTTCGCCACGGCTTTACCAACGAAGACCTGCACGCCGTGCACAAGGTTTATTCCGTCGTATTTGCGAAAGAGCCGGCCGCCGATTTCGCGGACGCCATAAAAAAACTGCGCAAAGAAATACACGGCAACAAATATGCGATGGACGCGTTGGACTTTATTGAAAACAGGTCGAAACGCGGCGCTCATCAGGGACGCGTGTTAAAGGATTCCGAATAAAACCAATTATTTTAGAATTTTAATATGAAAAATAAAAAGTTAAAAATCTTTATAATCGCGGGCGAAGTTTCGGGCGACAACCTGGGCGCCAGAATTATGGCCGAAATGCCCAACGCGGAATTTGTCGGCGTCGGCGGTGAAAACATGCGGGCGGCGGGGCTGAAGTCTATATTTCCTATGTCCGATTTGGCCGTCATGCTGTTGGACGTTGTATGGCGCGTGCGCACGCTGGCGCGCCGCATAGACCAGACGGCGGCCGCAATCATCCGCGAAAAACCCGATATTGTTTTAACGGTCGATTCCCCGGGGTTTGCGAAAAGAGTTATCAAAAAAATAAAACACGAATCACCAGCCACCAGCCACCAGCCACGATTTTACCACGTCGTGGCGCCCCAGGTTTGGGCGTGGGGCGGCCCGGGCCGTTCGGAAAAATACGCAAAGATTTTCGACCGCATGTACGCGTTCTTTGATTTCGAAGTTCCGTATTTCACCCGGCACGGCCTGGCCACCATACCGGTCGGACATCCGATTGCGGACGGATTGGAACCCGTGGCGATTGCGGGCGATGTAAAGACGATAACCCTGTTGCCGGGCAGCCGCATGGCGGAAATCAAAAAACTGCTGCCGGTATTTCGGAAAGTCGCCGCGCAGATGCCCGAATACAAATATGTGATACCCGTTGTTGAAACGACGGAAAAATATGTGCGCAAACATGTCGAAAAATGGGCGGTGAAACCAACTGTTGTTCCGGCGGCCAAAAGATACGCCCAGTATGCGAAAACGGATATCGCCGTCGCGACGGTCGGCACGGCCACGGTGGAATTGGCGATAATGCATGTCCCGGCGGTCGTCGTTTACAGGGCCAGCCGGCTGACGCAGTTTCTGGTGCGACGGGTTATAAATTTGAAATGGCTTTCGCTGGTTAATATTTTATTGGGTTGCGATGTTTATCCGGAATTGCTGGGCGGCGAATGCACGCCTGAAAACATAATCCGCGAAATAAAAAAATTAACGCCCGTCGCCGCGCGTCAAAAAATGGCGAAAGAATTATCGCGCGCCGACAAAATGTGGCAGCGACGCATCCCCGCCGCGCAATTGATTGCGGAAGATATAATGAAAAACGCGGATTAAATCCGCGTTTTTTATCGCACCGGAACTTTACAGTCCTTTTTGTCTTCCACGCCGCCCGGACAGCACGCCGGGCCGAATCCCGCCAAATCGGTCAGGATTTCATCGCCGCAGCATCCGTCTTCATACGGCGCCGACCCGTCTTCGCACATGATGGCCGCGGGTTCTTCGTATTCTTCGAATACTTCCGCTGCTTCCGTGTATTCCGGCTCTATCGCGGGACCGAAAACAGGTTCGTTATATTCGGCGCTTTGCTGCTCTTGCCATTCTTCATAGGTTCCGTTTACCCATGCGTCATACCCCGGGCAACCTTCGTGCATGCTGTCGCATTGGGGCGAACATTCCGCCAGACATCTGATTGCCACCGGCGGCATATCCCCGGGGATTTGCGCGGGCAAAGTCACGGGTCGCATAAATCCGTCTTCGTCCAAGAACGCGCTGTCGACGTCGGCCAATTCTGGCGCAGGTCGCACGACGGGTTCCGGAATCGCCGGCTGTGCTGGCGCAGATTTTTCAAACATTTTTCCAAACGTAGCGCGCAGTCCCGATTTTTGCGTGCCCGCGGTTTGCTGTTCGGACGCAACGGGTTGCAGGATGTCCGGAATGCCGGCCGTCATGCGATTCTGGTACAGCCATAAAGTCAAAACGGACAGGATTATCAAAAGGACCAGCATGACGTAATACATCGCGCTGGGGCCGGATCTTCCAGCGCCCGACGTTATCTTTATCGGTTCGTCCGTCATGGGTTCGGGCCGATTTGCCATAAAGTCCGCGCGTGTAGGCGACATTGGCGGTGGCGGCGACATAGGCGGTGCACCCGCACTGCGTTCCGGCTCGCCCGCCGGAGCCTTGGCAAAGGTGGGCGCGACGGGCGCCGGCGCATACGCCGGTTGTGCGGGTTGGTATTCCGCGCGGCCTTCGAAAGATTCCGCCGGTGTGCGCGGCCTGTCACCCGAAGCCTGAGCGAAGGGTGATGTAGGCGTCAGATTCAATGGCGGCGCAACGAATTCAGGCTGTTGCGGGGCCGGTGCAGCCGACGGGCCGAATTCGATTGGCTTGAACGCTATGCGTTCATCCATTATTTCCGGGTCTTTTGTGAACAGCGGTTTTACTTCTTCGGACATATCGTTTACCTTTGGTTCGTTTTCATATAAAGGGCCAGCCGCAATCTGGGCGCGCGCAAGGCCCGCGTCGTTTTCGGCGTCCGCCAGGCGCCTGCGCGCGCGGCGCAGCCGCAATTCGGCGCGTTTCAATTTTTCGGTCACCTGTTCCATCTTTGCCTGGGCGCGCAATATTTTCGCGGCGGATTCTTTTGTAGGTTCGCGCCCTACTTTCGATTTCAAATTCGACAGTTTTTCTTTCAACTGTTTAATAGACGAATGCCCGTTGTTGATTGAAATTTCGGTTTCCGCGATGGTTTCCGCGGCGCGGCGCATTTGTTCGTTTGCGGCGGCCATGCGCGCGGCGGCCAGCGAC
>WRJH01000027.1 GCA_009782315.1 Alphaproteobacteria bacterium | reverse complement strand
ATGCGGTCAGTATATTGCGTTCGGTTTGTGTTCCCGTGATTGACGGCATGGTTTTCTCCTTTTGTTTTATTAATCGTTTCGATTCTAGCATAAAAGAAAATCAGAGCAAATAATTATTTGCACCAAATAAAAGGGCGGATATATCCGCCCCTACATTTATCGACCGTTGGTCAGGAATTGATACAAATACCATTTGACGGTTTTGGCTATGCCGGTGTCGAACGTTTCTTCGGCTTTCCAGCCCAGTCTTTCGATTTTCGACGCATCGATCGCATAGCGCAAATCATGTCCCGGCCGGTCCGCGACAAATTTTATCAAATCCGCATACTTTCCGCCGCCGCGACGCGGATTCAATTCGTCCAATATTCCGCAAATGTTTGTCACTATTTCGATATTGGTTTTTTCGTTTCGGCCGCCGATGTTATATGTTTCGCCCCGGTTGCCGATATGGAACACGCGGTCGATGCCCTTACAATGGTCAAGCACGTACAGCCAATCGCGAATATTCGCGCCCGCGCCGTAAACCGGAATTTCTTTTCCCGAAAGCGCGTTGGTTATGGTTTTCGGAATCAGTTTTTCAACGTTCTGTTTCGGTCCGTAATTATTCGAACAATTGGATATGGTCACGTTCATGCCGAACGTGCGGTGATAAGCGTTTACTATGTGGTCGCTGGACGCCTTTGCGGCGGAATACGGACTTGACGGGTCGTACGCGGTCGTTTCCGTAAACAGGCCGCTATCGCCCAGACTGCCGTATACTTCATCGGTTGAAACGTGGTGAAAGTTGGAATGTTCGTATCCGGCGCGCGGTTTGCGCGGGGCGGTCATCCAATGGTTCTTCGCCGCGTTCAGCAATTCAAAGGTTCCATTGATGTTCGTCGTTATAAACGCGTCGGGATTTTTAATGGAATTGTCCACATGCGATTCCGCGGCGAAATGTATCACGCCCTTTATATCGTATGTTTCGAATATTTTATTGACCAGCTTTCGGTTGCGTATGTCGCCCTTTATAAAAGTATAATTCGCGCCGGTATCGTAATACGGAAAAATGCGGCGCATGAAATTTTCCACGCAAACGTCGATATAGGTGGTTTTCCTTGCATATCCCATTTCCGCCAAATTATCCAAATCGCCCGCATAGGTCAACAGGTCCAGATTGATGATGTTGTAATCGGGATATTTCTTTGCGAAATACGGTATGAAATTAGAACCTATGAATCCGGCGCCGCCGGTTATAAGTATGTTTTTCTTCATCTGTGTTTTTTCCTTGTTATGCATTTTAACAAACTGTCGGACCAATACGGCACGGCGACGTCATACTGCGATATAATCTTGGATTTGTCCAGCACGGAATAATGCGGACGCGGCGCTTTCTGCGGATAGTCTTTGGATTCTATCGGTTTGACAAAGCAATCCAGTTTCAACATTTCCATAATCATGCACGCAAAGCCGTACCAAGAGCAAGAGCCCATATTGCTGTAATTATAAATTTCGCGCGTGCCGTCCGGCATTGCGGCGGCGACCTTCAATATGGCGTCGGCCAAATCCCCGGCGTATGTCGGCGTTCCAACCTGGTCGGACACAACGGAAATCTGCGGCTTTTCAGCGCCCAGCCGCTGCATGGTCTTTACAAAATTGTTCCCATGTTCGGAATAAAGCCACGACGTGCGTATGACCGCCGCGGTTTCCGCGTTTCTTAAAACCGACACTTCGCCCGCCAATTTAGTAATGCCGTATACGGACAGCGGGCTTGGCGCCTCGTCTTCACCGTACGGCATATCGGCAAACCCGTCGAATACGTAATCGGTGGATACGTGGATTATCCGGCGGCCGTATTTGGCCAGCAGTCCGGCGCCGTAATTATTCACCGCGTCGGCGTTCATCGCGTCGTCTTCGGCGGCGTCCACGGCGGTGTATGCGGCGCAATTTATTACGGTGTCGATTTTATAAGTCTTGAAGAATTTTTTGACGGCGGATTCGTCGGTTATATCCAATCCGCATATATCGACAAATATTGCGGACGTATCGCCCAATAATCTTTCACGCAGACATCTGCCCAATTGGCCGTCCGCACCTGTTACAGCGTACATTCTTTCATATCCTGTATTTGGCGCATCAGAATTGCGTTTTTCGCATTTTCCAATTCCGCTGTTAATTTGTTGTTTTCCGATTCCAAATATTTCACCAAAGTCGGCAATTGTTTGTCTTTGCCCGACAACTGTATTTTATTCGCCGGAACGCCCCAGTCGATGTCCAGGTTGGGGTCGGAATAAATCAAACCGCCTTCGGATTCTTTGTTGTATATATTGTCGACTTTGTACGAAAATATCGCCGTTTTGGACAGCACGGAAAACCCGTGCGCGCAGCCCCGCGGAATCAGCAGCATCTGATTACGTTCGTCGTCCAGTTCCACGGAAACATGTTCGCCGAAAGTGGGCGATCCGGGACGCAAATCTACCGCGACGTCATACACACAGCCGGACACGACGCGGACCAGTTTCGCCTGGGCGTACGGTTCGCGTTGGAAATGCAGTCCGCGGACGGTGCCGTACGATGATTTGGATTGGTTGTCCTGGATAAAATTGTAATCGACGCCGGTCAGCGATTTCAGCGCGCCCGCGTTGTACGTTTCCATGAAATATCCGCGGTCGTCGGAATGTTTCGCGGGCTGTATTATATAAACGCCTTCGATTTTGGTTCGCATCAGCGAAAACCCGCCGATTTTTTGGTTTATGATATTCATTTGCGGTATCCTTTTGTTGGCTTCTCTCTCGCCACCCCCCTCCGCAAAATTTTTGTGGCCATTTGTGTGGCGCAAGCCACCCGAAGCACGAAGTGCGAAGGGTGGTGGCTTTGGGCGGAATTGAACCACCGACACACAGATTTTCAGTCTGCCGCTCTACCAACTGAGCTACAAAGCCATCGGCCGAATATATATCAAATTTTTTATGAAAGCAAGGAAATAAAAGGGCGCGTTTCCTCCGGGTCCCGGCGCAATCAAAGATTGCGCGGGGTGGGTCCAGCGCGCCCCTACAAATCAATCAAATAAATCAAAATTCAAACCGCAGGCCGGCCATGAACGTCGTATACATCAGGCTTTCTATGCTGAATATATCCGCAGTGCGGCTGTTTGTCGCCGATGTGTCCGCTTCGTTGTTCAATGAATACGTCACCTTTGGGATATATGTCAGGCGTGCGGAAAAATCCAAAAACAGTCCTTCCATAATGCCGTACGCCACGCCCGCCGTCAATGTTCCGGCTATATTTCCGGATGTGTTCGACGAAGTATAAAACTCACGCGCCGTCCCCGTTACCAACGGGTCCGGATTTGGGCCGCCCGCGCCGAAATCTTCCAACGGCATCTGTGCGGAAAGATTGCCATAAAGGTCCAACAATTCCAACACGGTCCGCGTGCTGGCATATCCCATTCCGGCGCCCACGTACGGGACAAGAGTACCGGGGCGTTTCGACACGCCTTCGAAAAAATCGTAATAAATCATCGCGGATATGACATCGCTGTCCATATTGGTGCGCACGGCGCCAATACCGACATCGAACATATCGGACGGAGATGCCCCGACAACATCGTATGTCGAACCGTTCCATTCCGCAATGAACGCCGGCATCACGGTGCCGGTGAACAGCGGCGCGGCGTTAAAGCTGGCCTTTGAAATGTGCAGCCAGTCCGCTTCGATTCGTATCTGCGGTCTGTTCGGCACGGTAAACCCGACCGACGCGCCGCCCGCGAAACCGCGGCTTTCGTAATTCTTGTCCGCCGGAATATCGCCCAATATCACCGCATCGCCCAGAAAAGTGGGATTTTCCGGACATTCGCCGGGCAATATTTGACACAGCGTAATCGGCACCGGGTTGCCAAAATTATCCTCTACATAAGGTTCCGCCATGCCGCCCAATTCGTTTTTAATCTTGCCATTGCCCATCGCATATCCGCCGCGCAAAGACACCGTCATTCGCACGCCGTCGTCGTACCACGGCTGGTACCGTTCCCAATTGGCATTCGCGGAAAAGGCATAAGGCATAAGGCATAAGGCATAAATAATTCTTTTCATGGCAGGCATTCCCTTTCGAGAATTATACCATAAAAAGAGACCGGAAAAAAGAGCAAAAATACGATGTAAATGGGAAAAAATTTAATATTTTCCACGACTGATGGGTCTGTACGACAGTGCCTCTGCTATGTCGGATTGTTCGACAACTTCCGCGCCGCGCAGGTCCGCGATAGTGCGCGCGATGCGCTTTATCCGTTGGTATCCGCGGGCCGACAGTCCCATTTTTTCCGCCGCCATATTCAAAAACGCCGTGTCCGCGTCGGAAAGCCGAACGCCCGCATCCAAATCTTTCCCATCCAGATGGGCATTCAAAACTTCGCGTCCGAACAGCGCGCGGGCGCGGTCCAATTGGATTTTGCGGGCGGCGATAACGCGGGCGCGCACGGCGCCCGAACTTTCGCCGGATTTATCGACGGCGCCTATTTCCCATGGATTCACCGGGTCCACGTCCACATGGATGTCTATTCTGTCCAACAGCGGCCCGCTGATTTTATTCTGGTATGCTTCGGCGCAACGCGGCGCGCGCGAACAAGACAGCGCGGCGTTGCCCAGATTACCGCAAGGACACGGGTTCATCGCCGCAATCAATTGAAATCGCGCGGGATAAACGGCCGTTCTTTTTGCGCGACTGACCATAATCTTGCCCTGTTCCATCGGCTGGCGCAGTATTTCAAGCGTCTGGCGTTGAAATTCCGGCAATTCGTCCAGAAATAAAACACCGTTGTGCGCCAATGAAATTTCACCCGGTTTCGCGTCCGGACCGCCGCCGCTTAACGCGACCGCGCTGGCCGTATGATGCACCGCGCGGAATGGCCGGCCGGCAACCAGATTTCGGCCGGAAAGTTCCCCGGCGACGGAATATATCATGCTGGATTCCAAAACCTCGCGCGGGGAAAGTTCCGGCAAGATTCCGGGCAGCCTGGACGCCAGCATGGTTTTACCCGAACCCGGCGGCCCCACCATCAGCATGGCATGTCCCCCCGCCGCCGCGATTTCCAGCGCGCGTTTGACGGATTCTTGGCCCTTTACTTCGGACATATCGCCAACCTGGGCCGCGGTCTGCGTCGGCGCGACCAATTCTGGCATCGGCAGAACTTGCGTTCCCTTGAAATGATTTATCAAATCCAGAATATGGTTCGGCGCAAGTATGTTCGTGTGGCCGGCCCAGCGTGCCTCTGCCCCCTGTGCGCCCGGGCAGATTATGCCCATATTATTTTGCGCGGCGAACACGCTTGCCGGCAGAATCCCGCCCGTCTTTTGCAAAGATCCGTTCAACCCTATTTCGCCCAGTATCACGTATTTGGAAAGTTCCGCTTCGGGCAAAATCCCCATAACGCAAAGTATCCCGCATAAAATCGGCAAGTCGAAATGCGCGCCGGATTTTTCAACATCGGCCGGCGCCAGATTCACCGTCACCAATTTCGAAGGCATCGCCAAATTCATAGAAGCAAGCGCGTTGCGCACGCGTTCTTTGGATTCGTTGACCGCGCGGTCGGCAAGTCCCACGATATTGAACAGCGGTTTGGGCATGCCGGTGGCCTGGATCTGGACCTCTATCGGTATGGCGTCTATTCCGTTGAAAATCAAACTGCGCAGGGTAAGCATGGCCGGATTATAGGAAAAAATGCGGACGCGATGCAACGATAATTATCAATTGATAATTGTTAATTGATAATTTTTCTGATATAATTCCTTTGATGAAGGTATCACGGCGAAATTTGTTCAAAATCGCTGGCGGCGCGGCTTGCGTTTTCGCCATGCTGCCGCGCGCCGCTTTTGCCGCGCGAAACAACCTGCGCGGGCTGCGCACGGGGGTCCAGCCGGGAAATAAAACCCGCCTGGTCATCGAAACGTCGGCGCGGCCTTCGTATACCCTGTCATACCCCGAAAACCCGGCGCGTATTGTCGTCAGCGTCGCCAACATGGCCGTCAATAACAATGTAAAGCCGAACCTGGCGACCGGAACGCTGGTGAAATCCATCTCCCAGGCGCAGGTCGCCGACCGTCTTTTGGTCACCGCGGAATTAACCAAACGGGTCGCAGAAATCCCGCGCAGCGGCATAATGATTTTGGAACCCAGCGGCGATAACGGATTTCGATTGGTATTCGACTTTGCGGCAACAGCGGGCGCCGCCGCGGCCACGGCCGGGAAAGACGGCGCCAAACCTGGAAAACAAAATTCCAGAAAGCCAATTATCGTAATCGACCCGGGACACGGCGGACGCGACCCGGGCGCCATCGGCCGGTCGGGAGTGCGCGAAAAAGACGTCGTTCTGGCCGTTTCGCGAAAACTGCGCGCCGCGCTTAACAGCGCCGGGTTCACCGCGCATCTGACCCGCGACCGCGACATATTCCTTAACCTGGACACGCGCGCGGGAATTGCCGAAAAGCGCAAGGCGGACTTGTTCATATCCCTGCACGCGAACGCGAATCCGTCGCGCGATGTGCGCGGATTTTCCATATACACTCTGTCGCAAAAGGCGTCCGACCAAGAGGCCGCCAAGCTGGCCGAAGCGGAAAACGCCGCCGACAAAATCGACGTCGACGGATTTTCCGGATTCGAAAAGAACGTCCGGCGCATACTTTCGTCTTTGCAACAGAACATGCTTGCCGAATATTCGGTCGAATTCGCGCATACCGCGCACAAGAAATTAAAGGCCGCGGGCATTCCGGAACAGTCAAAGAAATCCGTGCGCAGCGCGCCGTTCGCCGTATTGCGCAGCGCGACGCCGTCCGCCCTTATCGAATTGGGGCATCTTTCGCACCGCGAGGAGGAAAAACTGCTGAACACGGGCGCGCACCAGGACAAGCTGGTCGCTGCAATGGTCCGCGCGATACAGGACCATAATTTTGAAATGTAATAGGCACTAGTAACTGGGCACTAGTAGTTTTAAGATTGTCGGAATTATTCCTACAAATACCGAACCACCAGTGCCTATCGCCCAGTGCCCAGTGCCTATTTTCTCCTTGCAATCGTCCTTTATTTCCGCAACAATGTGTTAAGGCGCGGCTTGGCCGCACCGCTAACCTGCATAAATAAAGGATATTGTTATGCGTCAAGGCACAGTAAAATGGTACAATGGTAAAAAATGCTATGGATTCGTTTCCCCGGAAACACCGAACGATTCCGGCAACAAAGAAGATGTGTTCGTTCATTCGTCGTCGCTTCACGATGCGGGAATCCGCTTTTTGAACGAAGGCGATGTCATTAAATTCGATGAAGAAATCCGCAACGGCAAATTGTCCGCGACGAAAATCGAATTGGTTTCGCGCGACGAAGAATCCGCGCGCAAATTCCAGGAACGTCGTTCGCAGTTCCGCGACCGTCCGGGTGGCGGCGAAAGACGCTATGGTGACCGCCCGCGTCGCGAAGATGGCGACAAACCGGGATTTTTTGGCAAAATGTTCAAAAAATAAAAATCCGCCCGATGGGCGGTTTTTTATTTTCAATTAACAATTTGCAATTTACAATTATCAATTGTTGCCGGCGCGCCGTGCGCTAAATTGTTAATTGCTAATTGTTAATTGATAATTTATAATATCCCAATCATGGCGCCGAAAAAAAGCAAATCTTATAATTTCCCAAACGCGATAGAAAACGACGCGCTGGTCGGTCACAATGCGGCCGCGAAATCATTCATGGACGCGTTTGAAAAACGCGCCGAATACCCTTTGCATCCCGTATGGATGCTGTCGGGTGCGCGCGGTATTGGCAAGGCGACGTTTGCGTATCATATAGCGCGGTATGTGTTCAAAAACAACAGCCCGGCCAATTCATTGGATTTATTCGCCGCGCCGGAACCGCGAACCGCAAACCTTGCCACAATTGTCATTCCGGCGGACGACCCTGTGTTTCAAAAAATGCTGTCCGGCGGATTCGGGGATTTCTTTATAATAGATTTGGAACGCAATATCGATAAAGAAGGCAAATCGTACCCGACGGCAAAATCCATCAGCGTGCACACCGTCCGCGCGATGATTGAAAAAATGCAGATGACGTCGATGGAGGGCGCGTGGCGCGTCGTAATCATCGACAGCGTGGACGAACTGTCCACGGCCGCGGCGAACGCCATGCTGAAGCTGTTGGAAGAACCGCCGGCGCAGACTTTATTCTTGCTGGTGTCGCACAGTTTGGCAAACGCCCTGCCCACCATACGGTCGCGCGCGCGCGTTGAAAAGCTGCAGCCTTTGAACAATTCCGAACTGCGCGAGCTTTTTTACAAATTCCTGCCCGATGAAGAAATTACCCCGGCTTTGATAAAACTGGCCAGCGGGTCGTTCGGACGCATTGCGGATTTAAAGAAAAACGGCGGCGCCGAAATTTACGAACAACTGCTGGCCGTATGCCAAAACAAAAACGCGAATGCGTCGGACGTAATGGCGATTGCCGCCCAGATTGCGGCGGCACCCGCGCTGCACGGCATGGTTCTGGACGCGGCGGCGCACTTTGGCCTTGCCGATTTGTATTCGGATGCGACGCGCGATTTGGCGGCGGTCGGAACGCTGTACCTGGAACCGGAAATAGCTATCTTCAATTTAATAATAAAAATTAAAAAATGCTTATAGACACTCATTGTCATTTGGTAGACAGATATGTGCCGGAAAATGAAATTCCCGGCATTTTACAACGCGCACGGGACAGCGGCGTCGGCGCAATGATAATCGCCAGCGCGGATCCAGACGACCCGGAAAAAGTAATCGCAATGTGCAACCGCCATGACAATATGTACGCGGCCATCGGAATTCATCCGCATTGCGCGGGCGCCGCGTGCAGTTATGAAAAGCTTTTGAACCATCCGCGCGTCGTCGCCGTCGGTGAAATCGGATTGGATTATCATTATCCGTCGCCGCAAAGCGGCGCCGAGACTTCGCCTGCGGCTCGCAATAAACAACAGATTGAATTGTTCCGCGCGCAAATGGATATCGCGAAAAAACATGGTCTGCCCGTTGCGATACATACCCGCGAAGCGGAATCCGACACCGCCGAAATTTTATGCGCACCGGAATATGACGGCGTGGCGGGCGTCATGCATTGCTATACATCCGGGCTTGATTTGGCGAAAAAGATGCTGGACCGCGGTTTTTATTTTTCCGCGTCGGGCATAATTACTTTCAAGAATTCGGATGAAATTCGCGATGTGTTCCGGCAACTGCCCACCGACCGGATTCTGGTCGAAACCGACGCGCCGTATTGCGCGCCCGTGCCGTATCGCGGTAAAAATTGCGAGCCGGCGATGGTTCGCGATACCGCCAAAGTATTGGCGGATGTGCGCGGAATTCCCTTGGCCGAATTGGAAAATATATTAATGGAAAATACGCGGCGATTGTTCCCAAAAATGACTTGACCAAAACAATCGCAGGTACTAGCATACATGGTGGCGAGAGAGAGACAACAAAAGGCAAAAATATGTCGAATATCACAAAACGTATCGCAAACGGCAAAACCAAAGAAGTATATGAAACCACAGACCCGAATACGGTCGCGTTCCTTCAAAAGAAAACATCCGTAACGGCGGACGGCACAACCACCGTGGACGCCGACGGCATCCACGCCGACATGTTGGTCGGCTATCTGCTGGCCCAGAACGACCATATTTTTTCCTTTTTGAACGCGCTGGGCATTCCCACAACGTTCAAATGTTTGGAAAACAATTATCTGTTCCACGAAGCGTGCGAACCGCTTTCCCTGGAATTCGTGTATCGCGGCAGTCTGTGCAACGGGTCGTCGATTATCGCAAGACAGCCGGAAAAATACGGCGCCCCTATCGGATGGTCCGGCGAAAACTATTCGACGGATACGGCGCATACGCGCTTTTTCGGCGCGGACGGTGTCGTTATTCCGCTGGATACGCCGGTATTGGAAACGTTCCATAAACGCAGCCTGGTCCAATCCGAAAACGGCGGCGTTCAAATGATACCGGAAAGCCAGGCTGTGACAAACCCGCGCTATTTCGAAAACGGAAAGATGACGGAATTCATGCATGCGGACCCTATTTTAATCGCGCCAAAAGGCATGTCCGACATATGGATGGTATTCGACCAGAAAAGCGTGCTGGAACCCCAAAACTGTCTTTCCATAATCGGGCGTTCCGATAAAATGCTGTATTCGCCGGACGACAATCATCAACAAATGGCCGATACCGATACCGTGTCGCGCGCCGACGAAACCGCGTTGCAGCAACAGACGCTGGACATCATGCGCGCAATCGACATGGCGTGCAAAAACACCATGTTCAAAAAGGCCGGCTTTGCCGACGACGGCAGAATAGTATTCGGTGAAGATTTGGGATATGCGACCATAATCGACGGCAAATGCGAATTCGGACGCATGGCGGACGGAACATACAAACTGACCGACGATATGGTCAGCGATAATATGCGCATGGCGTTTAACGGCAAGCCGTCGGTATCGTTGAAAAGAACATTTCAGAATTACAATTCTTTCGAACAAAAACTTATGATTGCGGCGACATTCGCCGAAGGAACCAGCATCTGGAAAAACCAGGGATTCATCCGGAATATCAAAGAAAAACTGGGCCGTTAATGTTTTTGTGGAAAATGCGGGCATTATGGCTTATAATGCCCGCATTATGCCACGACAGATTATCAAATCAGGACAGATTTCCGAAAACCGCAAAGCGCGGTTCAATTATGCTATCGAAGACACCATAGAGGCGGGCGTGGCGCTGACCGGCGCCGAAGTAAAATCTTTGCGTTACGGTTTGGCCAACATAACCGACGGATTTGTACAGCACAAAGGCGGCAATCTGATTTTATCCAATGTCGTAATCATGGCCCTGCCCACCGCGAACAAGGTCGTGCGGTTCGACGAACGCCGGTATCGCCAGCTGTTGCTGCACCGGTCGCAAATCAATCGTCTGGTCGGACAATTGGCCGAAAAGGGTGCGACGATTGTTCCATTGAAACTGTATTTCAACAATCGCGGGAAATTAAAAGTCCTGTTGGGCATAGGTCACGGAAAGCAACAGCGCGACAAACGCGAAACGATAAAACGCCGCGAATGGGAGCGCGAAAAATCGCGGGTGTTGAAAAGACCGTAGGGGCGCGTGGAAACGCGCCCAATAAATTAAAGGGC
>WRJH01000026.1 GCA_009782315.1 Alphaproteobacteria bacterium | reverse complement strand
ATGAAAAGGGTTGCCGTGCAAAGCCCCCCCCCCTGGGGGGGGGCCGCGGACCCGCCACGGGGGGCGATGCGGTGGGGGGAATTATTATCTTGTCCCCCCACCGGCTCGACTTTGTCTCGCCGACTCCCCCCAAGGGGGGAGTTATTTAATCTGCATAGCAAAGTTCTAATTTCCGAAAACGGTTCATTGATAAATTCAAACCTTTCACCGAATTCCTGTTCCAATTTTTGCGCAGTGGGCAATACCGACGGGTCGCGGTCGAAAGCGATAACGTTCGCGCCGCGTTCCAGAAATGCGCGGCTGTATCCGCCCGCGCCAAAGGTGCAATCAACGACAGTCTTGCCGTTTATATCGCCCAGGATATTTAATACATCGTTCAAAAGAACAGGTATGTGTTTCATTTTATTCAATCGTTGCCCGCACGCCAATCGCGCCCAGGTCGGTTGTTATTCCGGGCGATAACAGGACGGCGCGGGGCAGCGCCAGACATGCGCTTTTGCCGTCGCCGTTGATGTTTATCACGACCTTTGTATTTCCGGGTTTCAATCCGTCGATTATCTGCTTTACGTCCGACAGCGATTCATGCTTGAAAACATCCACGGTCAGCTTTGTCGCGACATTCGCAATCCATGCGGACAGCGGTTGCACCGAATCCACGAACAATGATACGGAATCGTCGCGCAATGCGGTGCGGCCGGAAATCAGGACCAGGGACTCGTTCTGCAATACGCCCGCGATGCCGCCAATACTATCGCCGAATGCGACCGCGTCGATATTGCCCAGACTGTCCGACGCGTTGATGGACATCATCGCGTTTCCGTTTTTTGTAAACCGGCGGTTGAATGAATTCACCGACGCGGCGATTTGAACGTTTTGCCTGTCGCGCGCGTTTTGCAATGTTTCGGACGTGGTAAGGCGCGCGCGCTTTATGATATTCTTGTACTGGTCCAGCGGGTGCGCGGATATATAGAACCCCAGCGCGGAATGTTCGTGCGCCAATTGTTCCCCGAATGTCCACGGCGCCGTTTTGGTCATGTTTTTTTGCAGGCGGTTTTCGTCGACATCGTTCACGGATGTGTCTTCGAACAACGAAAGCGATTGTCCCGCGTCTTTTGATTTTGCCGCGAAATTCACAATCAAATCGGTGTTCATAAACAATTGCGCGCGGTTTGGCGAAATAGAATCGAACGCGCCGACTTTCGCGAAAGATTCCAATATGCGTTTATTGATAAATGGGGCGCACCTTGTGGCGAAATCCGTTATGTTTTTGAATTTGCCGTTGGCATTTCGTTCCGCGACGATGTTGTCCGTGGCGCCCGCGCCGACGCCCTTTACGGCGGCCAGCGCGAATACGATTTTTCCGCCCTTTACGCTGAACAAGCTTTCCGAATTATTGATGTCGGGCGGCAGAATTTCCAGATTGAAATTTGATTTCGCGTCGTCGATATGCAGCGCCAGCTGTTCTGAATCGCCGATGTTGGACGACATGCTGGCGGCAATGAATTCCGCGGAATAATTGGCTTTCAAGTAAGCGCATTGAGAGGCGATAATCGAGTACGCGACGGAATGCGATTTGTTGAACGCGTATTCCGCGAATTTCATGAATTGGGCGTACAGTTCTTCGGCCTGGTCGCGCGACAAGGTTTTTTCCCTTTCGCACCCGTCGACGAATTGGACGCGCATTTTATCCATGACTTCCTTGATTTTCTTGCCCATGCCTTTGCGCAAAGTGTCGGATTCGCCGCGAGTAAACCCCGCCAAAGCGCGCGACAGCTGCATCACCTGTTCCTGATAGACAATGATTCCATAGGTTTCTTTCAACGCCTCTTCGGCCTTTGGATGAACGTAATCGACGCGTTCGTCGCCGTGCATGCGGTCTATATATTGCGGGATGTATTGTATCGGCCCCGGCCGGTTTAACGCGTTCAGGGCGACGATATTCGCGAATTCCGTCGGCTGCATTTTTTTCAGCGTTTGCTGAATGAACGGCGCATCGTATTGGAACACGCCGATAGTGCGTCCCGCGCGCCAAACCGTGTCGAACGTCTTTTTGTCGTCCAGCGGTATGAAATCCAGATTTATATTCCGGCCGTGGTTTTCGCGTATCATTCGCGCGGCGTATTTCAATATGGCCAAAGTTTCCAAACCCAAAAAGTCGAATTTGATAAGGCCGACGGATTCCAAATAATGCCCGTCGAATTGGCACGACGGCATTTCGTTGCCAGCGCCCTGGTATACCGGCGCCACTTCGACCGTGGGCCTGTCGCCGATGACGAACCCGCACGCATGCTGGCCCAGGTTTCTGTACGCGCCTTCGATTTCCATCGACACGTCGACGACTTTTTTCAGGTCGGCGTCTTCGTCCAGCATTTCCTGGATATCGTCGGATTTTTTAACCGCGTCGGATATTTTCTTCGCATCCGCCGGAATTAATTTCGCAAACCGGTCCGTTTTGGAATAGGGCATTCCAAAGACCCGCCCGATATCGCGTATGGCGCCGCGCGCCTGCAAGGAACCGAAAGTTATTATGCGGCATATATGGTCCGCGCCGTATTTTTCGGATATGTAATTCGTGACGCGTTCCAATCCCGCCGGTTCGAAATCGACGTCGAAATCCGGCATGGAAATACGGTCCGGATTCATAAAGCGTTCGAACAGCAGCCCGTATTTCAAAGGATTCACATTGGTGACGCCCAAAGCCCACGCGACGACGGAACCGGCGCCGGACCCGCGGCCGGGCCCGACCAGTATGTCGTTTTTCCGGCACCATTCGATATAGTCCGCGACGATTAAAAAATATCCCGGGAAACCCATTCCGATAATGACGTCGCATTCGAATTCCAGCTGGTCGAAATACGGTTTTTGTTCCGCCGTGGAAAGCCCCAGGTCCGTCATCCGGCGGGCAAGCCCCCCGCGCGAATCATCGCGCAGCATTTGGCACTCTTGTTCGAAACTGGTCCCGAATTTCGGCAACAGCGGTTTTGATTTAGTATTGACCAGAAAGGCGCACCGCCGCGCGATTAGATTTGTGTTGGCGATCGCTTCGGGCAGGTCTGAAAACAGTTCCGCCATTTCGGCCGGCGATTTGAAATATTGCTGGCAATTTTTACGGGTTCTGTCCGGGTCGATGACCTTGGTCTGCTGCAATACGCATGTCAGCGCGTCGCCGGATTCGTAATTTTCCGCTTCGGCGAAACATACGTCGTTCGTCGCGACAATCGGGATATTCAATTCGGCGGCCAGCCGAAGCAGCAAAGGTTCCGTCTTGATTTCGTTTTCCAATCCGTGCCGCTGGATTTCCATATAGAACCTGTCCGGAAAAATCCGTTGCAGGCGGCCCGCGAAATCACGCGCCAGATTATCCTGGGCGTTCAGCGACGCGAACCCGATGGGGCCGCCGTGCCCGCCGGACAGACAGATTATCCCGTCGGACATTTCCGCCAAATCGTCGAACATTACATACGGGCCCAGATGGCCGTTTTCGCGCCGCGTGTACATCAGCGAATTCAGTTTGCATAAATTCCGCCAACCGGTCTGGTTTTGGACCAAAAGCACGATTTGCGACAGCTGGTCCGCGCGCAGTATTTTCGGGTCGACCCCGACGTGGTGGTTCAGCGTCGCGGTTATGCCGATTATGGGCTGAATCCCGGCGTTCGGGGCCGTGTCGGAAAGTTCCGCCACACCGGACATCAGGTTGGTGTCCGTCACGGCCGCGGCCGGCATTCCGTATTTTTGGCACAGTTTCAAAAGCGTGACGCGGTTCGGGTCTTTTTTCGGATTGGCGTCGATATACAGGGTGCTTTCGCCGATGGAATACCGGGTATGCGCGCGAAGATGGACGAACGTTGAATTCATGCCCGAAAGATAGCAATTTGGCAAGGGCAGGGCAACCACAAAAATACTTGACAAATGAATATCAGGGTATTATATTGCCGCCAATCCAACAACAAAGGGGGATGAATATGAAATTTATTAACGATATCGAAAGAACCGCGGCCGGAATAAAGGAAGTTTCAAAAGACTATCCAAACCTGCCGGGTGGCGCAGATAAAATACCGCTGGACGCAACCGGCGAAAAACTTCAAAAATATGCGACAAATATGCAGGTCGCCTATGGTATAGGCATGACGGCCGGCGCGGGTTTCTTGGCGTCGCTGGGGTATATCGCGTTTAATTGGTATGTGCAGCATATGGGCGACATATCGTTTGCGGTGAATGCCGAATATCTGGAAGAGCTGGGGCGTTTTCTCGCCGCGGAACATAATCTTGATATTAATTCTGTCGGTCTGGCGGTCCAACAGTTTAACGAAGGGGCCCTGCAAGCAATCAAACCGATTGCAAATTTTGCGTTTTCGGTGGTGGATACCATAACATTCGGCAGCGGCGGGATAACGCTTGCGGCGATTATTGCTTACGAAGTGTTTGAAAACAAAGCGAAAGAAATTCTGGACAAGATAAAACCGTACGGCGAAACATTCCGCCTTTACGGCGAATTAAAGAAAATCGGTAAAAAAGACATCGCCGATGAATTGATGCGCAAGACCAAATAAAAAAATCCGGCACACAACCCGTCATTGCGAGGAGTATTTGTCTGACACGAAGTGTCTGCAAATGCGACGAAGCAATCCAGATTATAAAGAGCGCCCGCAAAAGCGGGCGCATTCTATTTGCTGGATTGCCGCGTCGCGCTTGCCGGTATTCCATACCGGACTCGCGCTCCTCGCAATGACGAACAGACAATTATTTCAACTTTCCACAGCAATGTTTGATTTTCTTGCCGCTGCCGCATGAACACGGGTCGTTGCGGTTTGCGCCGCCGTCCGCCGCGGGGTTTAGCCCTGCGTCGCGCTGTTCGTGTTCGCGCTTCATGCCTTCGACTTCGTCCGGCGACAATTCCATGCGGCAGATATAGGTCAGCGCCATCGCCTTGAAATTATTCATCGTGCCGCGGAACAAATCGAACGCTTCGCGCTTGTATTCGTACAGCGGGTTTTTCTGGGCGTATCCGCGCAATCCGATGCCCGTCTGCAGCATGTCCATATTCGCCAAATGCTTGCGCCAGTTGGTGTCCAGCGCGTGCAATGCGGTCTGGCGCGTGGCGTTTTCCATCATTTCCGCGCCGTACCGCGACAGCTGGTGTTCGTACCGTCCGCGCGCGATGCGCATCAATCCTTCGAAAGCCCGCTGTTCCGTTATATTTTCGTGCGACCGCCAATCGTAAAGGTCGGTTATGTCGACGCCGAACACGCGCTTCATCGTTTCGTGGATTCCATCCAGGTTCCAGTCTTCGACGTGCGCTTTTTCCGGGATATTGTTTTCCGCAATCTGTTCGACAACGTCGCCCATGATTTCAAGCAGGAACGGTTGCAGATTTTCGGACGTCATCAAATCGTAACGCTGGGCGTACGCCACTTTTCGCTGTTCGTTCATAACGTCGTCGTATTTCAGCAATTCTTTACGCGATTCAAAGTATCGGGCTTCGACGCGTTTTTGCGCTTTTTCCAACGCCTTTGTAATCCACGGGTGAATGATTGCCTCGCCCGATTGCAGACCCAGCGACGTCAGCATTCCGTCCAGGCGCGCCGCGCCGAATATGCGCATTAAATCGTCGTCCAGGGACAGGAAGAATTTGGAATCGCCCGGGTCGCCCTGGCGCCCCGAACGTCCGCGCAGCTGGTTGTCTATGCGGCGGGATTCGTGGCGTTCGGTTCCGATGACGTACAACCCGCCGGCGTTCAGGACTTTGATTTTGTCCGCCTCTACTTTCGCATAAATTTCTTTTTTCTTTTCTTCCAGCGCCAAATCTTGTATTGGTGCGTCTTCACATCCGGCCGCCCCTACAAGTTCTTCTATCAGCGCCTCTGCATTTCCGCCCAGTTTTATGTCGGTTCCGCGGCCGGCCATATTTGTCGCGATTGTGATGGCGCCGGGCGTTCCGGCTTGCGCGATTATTTTCGCTTCGTTTTCATGATGTTTTGCGTTCAGGACGGCGGGTTCGACACCCAATTCTTTGCGCACTATGTCGGCCAGTTCTTCGGATTTTTCAATTGAAACGGTTCCGACCAGAACAGGTTGTTGCCGCGCTATGCATTCGCGGATTTGTTTCAATATGGCGGCGAATTTTTCCGTCTTGTTGCGATATATTTCATCGTGATGGTCGACGCGCGCGACGGCGCGATTTGTTGGAATCGACACGCTGCGAAGTTTATAAATTTCTTCGAATTCTGCGGCTTCGGTCATTGCGGTTCCGGTCATACCGGAAAGTTTCGGGTACAAGCGGAACAGATTCTGATAAGAAATAGACGACACGGTTTGATTTTCCGGCTGTATATTTACGTGTTCCTTGGCTTCCAATGCCTGGTGCAGGCCTTTGCTGAACCGGCGACCTGTCATAACGCGTCCGGTGAATTCGTCGACCAATAATACTTCGCCGCCGCGAACGACATAATTGACTTCGCGTTTGAACAGATGGTGCGCCAACAGCGATTGCTGTATATGCATGACCAGCGCGGCGTTTTCCGGCGCGTACAGATTATTGCCGTCAAGCATTCCGGCGTCCGCCAACAATTGCGATATATGGTCGACGCCGACGTCGGTCAGCGTTACATGCCGGTCTTTTTCGTCTTTCTTGAAATCGTCGGGGTTCAGCCGGGTTACGATTTCGTCGACCCTGTTGTACAGTTCGGATGTGTCTTCGGCGGGTCCGGATATGATAAGCGGCGTGCGCGCTTCGTCGATAAGTATGCTGTCCACTTCGTCGACGATTGCATAAAAGAACGGGCGCAGAACCAGCTGTTCCTTTGAAAATTTCATATTGTCGCGCAGATAATCGAACCCAAGTTCGGAATTGGTGACATAAGTGATGTCGCACGCGTACGCGTCGCGGCGTTCGTCGTCGGACATGTCGTGCTGGACAATACCTACCGACAGCCCCAGGAATTTGTAAATCGCGCCCATCCATTCGGCGTCGCGTTTGGCCAGGTAATCGTTGACGGTGACCAAGTGCGCCCCGCGTCCATGTAAAGCCTTCAGATATAGCGCCAGCGTGGCGACAAGCGTTTTTCCCTCGCCGGTTTTCATTTCGCAAATCTGGCCGTTGTTCAGAACCATGCCGCCGATCATCTGGACGTTAAAATGGCGCATTCCGGTGGTGCGGACGGACGCTTCGCGGACCGCCGCAAAGGCATCGGCCATAATCGCGCTTTCTTTTTCGCCCGCGGCCAGGCGGTTGCGTAATTCCGCGGTTTGCGCGCGCAGCGCATCGTCGGTCATTGCGTGATATTTCGGTTCTAAATCATTGATAAGGGATACGGTCTTGTCATAAGATTTCACAATACGGTCGTTGGCGCTGCCCAATATTTTCATTATAATTTTCTGAATCATCTGAATTTTCCTTACTTGTAGGGGCGTATTGCATACGCCCGGGCGTACGCAGTACGCCCCTACTATCCTGTCTTATATAATAAAAAACGGGTCCATCGTCAAGGTTTTTACAATATTATTTCATATTTGCAAGCGGGCGGGATTTCTGATACCATAATGCAAATGTCTGAAAACATAGACCAACTTTTGGAACGACTTTTGAAACCCGGCGCGGCCGGGGACAAGGCGCCGCCGCACGACCGGTCGGCCGATTTGCTTATCGCGGCGATGACATCGGGCAAGACGGCGGAACCCGCAAAAAAGGGCGCAGGTCGCGGCGCCGTAAAGCTTGCCCCGGGACAGATTACGTCGGCCGTTCATATTATCGCGCCGGCACAAATTCCGCATGTCGCGGAATTGATGGCGAACGATATGGCGGTGGCATTGAATATGCGCGCGATGTTGCCGAAAATTCAAAAAATTGCCGAAGAATCGCTTCGCGCGGCATTGGGCGCCGCGAAAAAACAGGGCGCCGCGCCCAAGGTGTAGTTACAAATTTCCACTTGCGCTACCCAGGCGCTTTTTGCTTTAATTGATAATATGATGAGAAATGTAAAAACAAATTATGTAGGGGCGTGTGGAATTCGAGTTGGCAATTTATTGCCATTACGAGAATACGCACAGCCGCAAAGCGGCGAGCGAAACACGCCCAACAAAAGGGCGCGTTGCCACGCGCCCCTACGGGCAACGACACTCTGTAACCCGCAGAAACCTACACACACACACACACACACGTCTAAAATGCTTTGTGGGATAATTGCGATTTTTGCGGTTGTCGCAGTTTTCGCGTCGGTCGACGCTTTCGCCGGTTGCGCCGCGGGTTCTTTCGCATCGGGCAACGAATGCAAAAGCTGCAAAGACTATTTTGCGGCAAATCGCCCCGCGGGTTGTCCCGCCAATTCTAATTGCACCGTACAGGGCGCCCACACCGTTAACCCAAACACCAATGTATGGAATGTAACCGGTGCGCCCGACGCATCGTGGTGCATGTGCAATTTTTATTTTGAAACGCCGAACGACAGCGCCCGGGCGCGGTATTTCAACCAAAGCTGGTGCCAAAACGGCCCCAGCGGGAAAGAATGGACCAATTATGAATTTTGCAACGTTGGTTATTATGCGGTGACCCCGCGCGGAAGCATAGATTCCCCGCTGCCCGCGTATGGCGATGGATGCGCGCCGTGCACCGGGCTGCCCGACAATGCGCGCTTTACCGACCGCGGTCGCGATTACCGTCCCGCTGGCGCCCATCCGGGCAGCAAAGCGAACCAGTGTCCATGGGATTGTAAAGCGAATTTCGACAAAATCGGCGAAAATTGTATCTGTTCCGGCGACGATTGGCATTCCGGTGTCAAAGGCGGCGTATGTATACAATGCGGCGACAAGTTATTTAATCCGGCGTCCGGAGAATGTGTAGATGATTTTTTGGAACTTGATCATAAGGTATTATATCATGGGGCAAATCCGGATGACCAATGCTGGACGAAAACCGGCGAAGAATACGTTTGTTGTATAAGGGGCAAAACCTGGAACGATGCCAACCAATCTTGCAGTCGTTGATTAAAAGCATAGGCAAGCTGTAAGCCGGATTCTGTCGTGAACCATAATTAATCTGCATTTCGCATTACTGCGAATGTCAAGCCTTCTACCCGCCCCCAATCCGGGACAGATTGCGCGGGGGCCTATTTGAAGTTGCACCACATAGAGATTGCCCGTTTCATTCACCGCTTTCCGTGATTCGTTTCTGTTGCTCTGATCGTCGGGTTTCCCCGCCCGGCCGTTAACCGGTATGCCGTCCCGTGGTGTCCGGACTTTCCTCGACACATTACTGCGCCGCTATGGTCCGCTTGCCTATGTGCTTGAATATAATGAATCCTTGGCCGATTGCAAGAAAAAACTGGCGGTTTAATCCTTAACGGTTTCCAATTTCAACAGCGTATGTTTCCGTCCAGCGGCCAGCACCGTCTTTTTCAATCCCGGGAAATCATATTCGCGCGGCGCCGCGCTGCGGTGCATTATGACAAAGAATTCCGGCTGTCCCGCGGCGGCGGTCAAAAGTTCGTCCAATGCAAAAAATTCCCCAATCGCGTTTGCGGAATAATACCGGCTGGACCATGTGCGCAGGCGCAGAAAATAATATATCGGCGTGTTTTCGTCGGCGCGTTCTTTGGCATAGGTTTCGATTAGAATTTTGTCTGTGCGGCCGAAATCCAGGCTCCATTTCGGATACGCGATTCCGACGATTATCAGTCCCGCGAACGCTATAACGTTCAATCCGGCGAATATCTTGAACGGCGCCAGGTTGAACGACGGTTTTTCCGTCCGGTTAATCAGCCACGCGATAATTGCCGCGGACGGGGCAAGTATGGTCAGGGCGTACGTCATGACCACATTGGTCGACAGGGAAAAGAACAAAATCGTCGCGGCGATATTCAACAGTATGAAAAACATAAAATCGTTTTTGATGAATTCGCGCGAAAAGACGGCGTCGCGGAACCGTTTCCAAAACATTTTTATCGCAATCCATAAAGTCCAGGGCATCATGGACAACAGCCAGAACCAAACCATCTGGCCCGGCGCACCGCCGTGTCCGTTGCCGTACAAATCGCCGCTCCATTTCGGCATAACAAAGCGCAGATAATGTTCGCCCACGATAAAATATTCCAAAAATCCCGGCGTCGCCCGTTCGGCCGCCAAATACCAGGGCAGCGCGATGCCCAGCATCAGTAAAGTTCCGCCGATAACCGGCAGCCGCGTGAACGCGTCGCGCCACCTGTTTTTGAACAGAACGAAAAAGAATACCGGCGCGCCGACGATTGGAAACACCATCGGTCCTTTGGCCAACAGCGCCAGCCCCAATCCGGCAAAAAACATATATCCCCACAATTTTTTCCGCGTATCGTCCGACATCGCGTTGAAAAATCCGATTATCGACAAGGTGACGCAAAACGTCAGCGCCGGGTCCGTCATAATCCCGCCCATCAGGTACAGGAACGTCGTCATCGTGGCCAGTATCGCGACGGACAACGCGGCCGTCGTCCGGTCCATATACCGTTTCACAAAGAAATAGAGCAGCGCCATGGTGCCAAGCAAGAAAAGAAAATGCGGCAGATGGGCGGCGAAATCATTGACCCCGAATACATGAAAAGACGCGGCCGTGGCCCAGAAAGACAGCGGCGGTTTTCCCCAGAATGGCACGCCGTATCCGTAAAACGGGGTAATCCAGTTTCCAGTTTCATACATCAGCCGGCCCATTTCGGCGTACCTGGATTCTGTAGAATCGAACATCGGGTTAAAGCCCAGCGATATCAATCTGACAAACAGCACGACGGCGGTAATCCAAAAAAGGGATTTGACGGTTTTGTTTTGCGAATTTTGGTCGGGCATTTTGAACCTTTTATTTTTCAATATATTCTGCGAAATACATGGGGCGTCTTTTCACCTCCATGTGAATTTTGCCGATATACATTCCGATGATTGCCTGGACGAACAGGATTATCGCGGACGCGAATGTTATCGCGCTCATAATCGCGGCATATCCCGGCGTCGGATTATACAATATAAAACGCTCTATAATAACGTACAATCCCAAACCAAGCGATAAAACCCCCATAAAAACCGCCGCCCACAACGCCAAGTACAGCGGGCGGGTCGAAAACTGCATAACGCTGTCCAGAACCAGCATGACAGAGCGCAAAGAAAACCCGTATTTGGTTTCGCCCGCAAACCGGTCCGGCGATTTATATTCGATGACTTTTAATTTATCCACGTCGGCAACCAGGGACAGCATGCCGCGGA
>WRJH01000025.1 GCA_009782315.1 Alphaproteobacteria bacterium | reverse complement strand
CTTTCAATGCATATTCTTCTTGCAAGCAAACCGGCCGGGGCGAATTTATATTAATGGTGATGTTCAGAGATAAAGAACTTTGGTCGTTCTTTGTTTTTTTGTTCTTTGGCATAAGTTTTGTCCTTTCACTTTTTTCATCCTCTCTGGTGCCGGATTATAAGGAAGCGCCCGCATAAAATCAAGTTGCTTTTCCGGATTTTTCGGATACACTGGTTTTTATGAAGTTTCAAGACAGAGCAAAGATTAACATCAAAGCCGGCGACGGCGGCGGCGGCAGCAAAAGTTTCCGCCGCGAAAAATATATCGAATACGGCGGACCGGACGGCGGCGACGGCGGCCGCGGCGGCGATATAGTCTTTCGCGCGGTTCCCAACGTCAATACCCTGATAGATTACCGGTATAAACGAGATTTCAAGGCGGACAACGGCGCCGGCGGGTCGGGCAGACTGCGCACCGGAAAATCCGGCGATACAATGTATCTGGACGTGCCGACCGGAACCGTAATACTTTCCGAAAACGATGAAATACAGTATGCCGACCTTTCCGCCGACGGCATGGAATACCGCGCTGTGCGCGGCGGCAACGGCGGATGGGGCAACAACCGGTTCAAATCGCCGACAAACCGCGCGCCGGACCACGCGAATCCGGGACTGCCCGGCGAAGAGCGCACCGTCGTTCTGCAACTGAAACTTATCGCCGACATCGGCCTGGTCGGGTTTCCGAATGCGGGGAAATCCACTTTGCTTGCCGCCGCGACCGCGGCGCGGCCGAAAATCGCGAATTATCCGTTCACCACGCTGCACCCGCAATTGGGCGTGATGTACGCGCACGACCGCGAATTCGTATTGGTCGACCTGCCCGGCCTTATCGAAGGCGCGCACACGGGCGTCGGTTTGGGGGATTTGTTTTTATCCCATGCGGAACGCACCAAAATGATTTTGCACATAATCGACGGAACCGAACCAGATTGGGCCGCGCGGTACAAAGCGATACGTCATGAAATGCAGGAATACGATGCGGACCTGGGCGCGATTTCATTATCGACGAAACCGGAAATCATTGTAATAAACAAACAGGACGCGGTGGATGCGGCGGACTGGAAGGAACGGATGAAATCGTTCAAACGCGCCGTTAAAAATAAAAACATAGTTTCAATATCCGCCGCCGGCCGCACCGGCATCGACGAATTTATAAAAACGGTCGAAGCCGAATTCTTAAAAATATCTGTGCAATGATTGGCCGTTTTTGGCCAGCCAGGTTTTAACGCGTTCGACCCCGGGGCCGTAAAGTTCCGACACCTGATGCCAGAATTTCGGCGAATGGTCCATGTGTTTCCTGTGCGCGATTTCATGCATTATCACATAACGCATGACGGCGGGCGGCGCGAACGCCAATCGGTACGACAGCGATATCGCGCCCGTGCTGGAACAACTGCCCCACCGGCTTGCCGTGTCGCGAACCGTGATTTTCGACGGCCGCAATTCGCGCGGGACCCCTGCCAATATTTCTTTGACTTTGCCTAGAAACATTTCTTTTATCTTGTCGCGCGCGCGGCGTTCGAAAAATTCGATAGAGCCCATAATTTGTAGGGGCCGAATATCTTCGGCCCCAGGGGCGCAAGATATTGCGCCCCTACCAGTATGTAACAATCGATACTCTTCCCCGAAAACCGTAATGGTATCTCCCGGTTTTATTTTGATTTTCTCGGGCGCTTTGCGGTATATGCGTTCCAGCCAGCGTTGTTTTTCCGCAATGAATTTCATCGCGCGCGATTCGCCCGTCCAACGCGGCAAAGTCACGTGCAGTTCGCGTTTGGGCGAAACCTTTGGCCGCAGGATTATATTACGGACGCCGGTTTTTGTGGTGAATAAAATCGGTATTTCTTCGCCGGTCGATAAAGTGAATCTGTCGTTGGTCATTTCAAATATTTAATTATGTCGCCCGCGATGCGCACCGCATCAAATCCGAAACTTTTCAAGACTTCGTTGCCCGGGCCGTTCCGACCGAAAGTGTCGATGCCCATGACAGCATCCGCGAATTCGTACCACGGGGCGCTGGTGCCGGCCTCTATGGCTATTACTTTTCCGGCCAGCATTTTGCGACGGTATTCGGAAGATTGCAATCGGAATTTTTCCACCGATGGCATGGATACCACCTGGACGGCGATTTTTCTGGCATCCAATATTTCGGCAACGGACAGGGCCAGCGAAACTTCGGAACCGGTTGCGATTAATGTAATATCCGCCTTGTGCCTTATGCCATATGCCTTTACAATATATGCGCCCAGCTTTGCGCCGTCCAGAGACGTGCCGGAAAGCGCCGGCAGCGTCTGGCGCGAAAGAACTATGCACGACGGGCGGTCCGTGTCAAGCAACGCCATTTGCCACGCGGCCGCGGTTTCGACATAATCGGCCGGGCGCAGCACGTTCATATTCGGAATGGCGCGCAAAGACGCCAATTGTTCGACCGGCTGGTGCGTCGGGCCGTCTTCGCCGACCGCGACGGAATCGTGTGAAAGCACGTATACGACGGGCTGTTTCATCAATGCGGACAGCCGCATTGCGCCGCGCATATAATCGCTGAACACCAAAAACGTCCCGCCGTACGGACGAAATCCCGACAGCGCCAGGCCGTTCATAATCGCCGCCATCGCGTGTTCGCGCACCCCGTAACGGATATAGTTTCCATCAAAATCCACAGGGACAATATCGCGCATATTGTCCGGGCGCGTATGCGTGCTTTCGGTCAAATCCGCGCTGCCCCCCAGCATTGTTGGGTTCGCCGCGACCAATTGTTCCAAAATTTTTCCGGATGCCTCGCGAGTGGAAATCGCGCCGGGATTTTCCATCTTTAATTCCGTATTGATATTTTGATTTGTTTTTTGATTTTTGACGTCGGATATTTTAATCCTTAATTTCGCGCATTCCGCCCATAATTTTTCGCCCGCCGGACTTTCCAATTCCGCCCCCAGTTTTTGCAATTCGTCCGCGGACAGCGAAAGGCCGTGCGCCGCGGCGGTTCCGGCATTTGACGCAAACAGGCCGATTGTCGTGCGGCATTTTATAAACGCCGGCCGTTTTGACTTTTTGGCGCGCGCAACCATGGCGGCCACCGCTTTCGGACTGTTCCCGTCGACCGCGAAAGTATCAAATCCCGCCGCCGCCATACGCGCCGACATATCGATATCGGTCAATGCGACGCCGTCTATGCCGATGCAATTGTCATCCCAAAGCAGCACCAGGTTGTCCAGTTTATACCGCCCGGCGAACGCGGCCGCCTCTACCGCCACGCCTTCCATCAAATCGCCGTCGCTGCACAGGCAATACACGCGCGCGTCGGATTTTTTTATCTTTGATGCCAACGCCATGCCGACGGCGTTCGCGACACCCTGGCCCAATGGGCCCGTGCTGGTTTCAACGCCCGGCACCGCGCCATATTCCGGATGCCCGGCCAGCGGTGAATCGAATTTGCGAAACGCCGACAAATCTATGACATCGTATCCGGCAAGTTGCAAAACCGCGTACAACAGCGCGCTGCCGTGGCCGGCGCTTAACACGAATCTGTCGCGGTCGGCCCAATCCGGTTTTTTCGGATTAAATCGCAAGTGTTCCGCGAATACCGCCGTCATTATATCGGCCGCGCCCAACGCTATTCCGACATGGCCGCTGTTCGCGTTCCGTATGCCGTACAGCGCGCGCGCGCGCGCCGCGTTCGCCATTTGTCTTAATTCCGTTTGATTGAACTTCATCTCTCTTCCGTTTTATGGTATAATAATAGAACAAAAATAAAAGGCATTTCAATGATAAAAATTTGGACGGACGGTTCTTGTTTGGGAAATCCCGGGCGCGGCGGATGGGCATTTATTGCCAGCGACGGCGAAAAAACCGTCGAACGTTCCGGCGGCGACAAAGACACCACAAACAACCGCATGGAATTAATGGCGGTAATCCGCGCCCTGTCGGCGGTCAAAAGCCGCGAAGTTGAAATTAATATCGACAGCCAGTACGTTCAACGCGGCATGCAGGTATGGATTAAAAATTGGAAGAAAAATAATTGGCGCACCGCCGATAAAAAACCGGTCAAGAACCAGGATTTGTGGCAGGAACTGGACGCCGTGGCCCAGGCGAAAGAAATCAAATGGGTTTGGGTGCGCGGACATAACGGCGATGCCATGAACGAACGCGCGGATGAATTGGCGCGCGACGCGGCGACTAGCCTTTGAATCCAATCGCAACAATAAACATCTCTACGCTGTCTTTACGGCTGGACGCGGGCTTTATATGCGCGACCTTTTCAAAATGTTTTTTTATGTCGGCAAGTATGCTGTTGGTGGTGCCGCCCGTAAAGGATTTGGCGACAAATGTCCCGCCCGGTTTTAACGTTTCCCGTGCAAAATCCCACGCATATTCCAATAATGTCATCTGGCGCAGATGGTCCGTCTTTTGATGGCCGCATGTGTTCGGCGCCATGTCGGACAAAATCACGTCGACACCGGATTGTAGGGGCGTATTGCATACGCCCGGGCGTGCGCAGCACGCCCCTACGGTTTTATTTAACCATTCCAGCGCGGCGTCTTCGGTAAAATCACCCTGATAAAACTCTACGCCGGGAATCGGTTTTATGTCCAATAAATCCATCGCGATAACTTTCGATTTCGGAAATTCTTTTGCTATATATTGCGACCAAGAACCGGGCGCCGCGCCCAAATCGACAACGGTCTGTCCGTTTTTAAGGAATTTATATTTGTCGTTTATTTCAATGATTTTATACGCGGCGCGCGCGCGATAGCCATCTTTCTGGGCGCGCGCGACATACGGGTCCGACGCCTGGCGTTGCAGCCACGCGGTCGCCGATTTTGATTTCGCAATTTTTTTGTTCGTTATCTTCATCTGAGTCTGTTGCAAATCCTGTCGCAGTATTCGGTCGCCCTAGTGAACGCCTTGTAATACGCGTCCAAACTGGAGTCTTTAATTTCAAAATATTTGTATTTCGGTTCGCGCCACCAATACATTATCTTTACGACAAATCCGTCTATTTCCGAACAACGATAGGGCGCGCTTACATGCACTATGCCCAATCCAAAAAGTTTCTGCCATCTTATCATTTTAACTATCCGTATTCTTCATCATTTCCATTAATTTTTCGGGACTGCCGAACGACGACAGCTGTTTCATTCCGGCGCGCATTTTTTCGTAATTTTTCAACAGCTGTTCCACGTCGCGGACCGTTGTGCCGGACCCGGCCGCAATGCGCGATTTCCGCGCGGCGAATATGATGTCGGGCTTTGCGCGTTCGGCGGTCGTCATGGACGATAATATTGCAAGTTGTCTGTTTATCGCGCCGTCGGTCGCCTTGTCTTTCAGCGCGTCCGCCATCTGCCCCATGCCGGGGATAAGTTTTATGATGCCGCCGATACTGCCCATCTTTTTCACCTGGCGGATTTGATACATCATGTCGTTCAAAGTAAATTCGCCGCTGAACATTTTTTTCATCGCGATTTCGGCGTCTTTTTCACTGATATGTTCCTGGGCCTTTTCGACCAGCGACACGACGTCGCCCATGCCAAGTATTTGCGATGCGATGCGGTCGGCGTGAAATTGTTCAAGGTCCGAAATCTTTTCGCCCACGCCGACGAACATTACCGGCGCGCCGGTTTCCGCCTTCATGGACAGAACCGCCCCGCCCCGCGCGTCACCGTCGGCGCGCGTCATGACCAGGCCGGTGATTCCCAAAACATTATTGAATTCGCGGGCGACGTTCAAAGATTCCTGGCCCGCCATCGCATCCGCCGTCAAAAGAATATCGGTTGGGTTCAGTACTTTTTTCAGTTCGCGCAGTTCCGCCATCAGCGGTTCGTCGATTTGCAAACGGCCGGCAGTGTCGACAATTATTATTTCTGATTTCTGATTTCTGATTTCTGATTTGATTCGGTCGGCGATTTGCGGAACTGTTTCGCCAGCAATGATTGGCAGGCTACCCGCGCCGGCTTGCCCGGCCAGCATTTCCAACTGTTCGCGCGCGGACGGACGATATATGTCGGTCGATGCCAGCAATACCGCGCGCCCCTGTTTTTTATAATACGCGGCAAGCTTTCCGGCCGTCGTTGTCTTGCCCGTGCCCTGCAGGCCGACAAGCATGATAAGTCGAGAGTCGAGAGTCGAGAGTCGAGAGTCGGTGTCGGACAGAATTTCTACCAATTCATCGTATACGATTTTTGCAACCGTTTCGGCGGGTTTGGTGCCGTCGACTATTTTTTGTCCGACCGCTTTTTCTTTTATATCGTCGATGATTTTTTTGACGACGGGTAATGCGACGTCGGCTTCCAGCAATGCTATGCGTATTTCGGAAAGCGCGTCGGACAGCATGTCCGCCGTCAATTGCGTACGTCCGGCAAGTTTTGCAAAAGTCGTCGAAAGCCGACGCGTCAGATTATCGAACATATTCGGATTTTATAGAAAAAATTACAGATTGCAAATATTAAAAAATGGTATTAAACCGCAGCATCGCGCCGCCGTCGGTCGGCGATATGGAAATATTCCTGCCCGCGTCGTTGTATCTGGTCGTGAACAGATAATTAAAGCCTATGCCGATTGCGGCCCCGGCTATGACATCCTGGGAATAATGCATGTTTGAATGAACGCGCGAATACCCGACGAAAGACGCGGCCAAATACATCGGCGCGCCGACGGCCCAACCATAGCGTCGCTGCCAGAAACCTGCGCCGGAAAAGGCCATCGCGGTATGGCCGGACGGAAATGTTTGGCCTTTGCTGTCTTCGGGCTGATAGGGGCGCTCTTCCCGCACGGTGTATTTCAAGACATAGGTTGTGCCCATTGCGGCCCCGGTTGACAAACCCAACTGGCCAACGCCCTGCCAGTCCTGTATCGCCATGCTGTACACCAGCGCGGAAAACGGAATCGCAAACTGGCCGATGTCGCCGATGCGCGTTATCGCATCAGTCCGCTTTGCGTCGGGCCCGGCCTGGGCGGCAAATGGAAGTAAAAAAATTAAAAATATTATTCTTTTCATAGCTGGGCCATCATAGGTTAAATAAAAAATTATTTCAAATACTTTTTCAAATACTTTCCCGTCGGGCTGGCCGGATTTTTCGCGACCGCCTCGGGCGCGCCGAATGCGATGACCGTACCGCCGCCATCGCCGCCGCCCGGACCCAAATCTATGACCCAATCCGCCGTCTTTATGACTTCCAAATTATGTTCGATGACGACGACCGTGTTGCCGGCATCGGCCAATTCGTGCAGAACGGACAACAGCATTTTGATATCTTCGAAATGAAGGCCCGTCGTCGGTTCGTCCAATATATACAAAGTCTTGCCCGTCGAACGCGCCGCCAGTTCTTTGGACAGTTTTATACGCTGCGCCTCTCCCCCCGACAGTTCCAAAGACGACTGGCCCAGTTTTATATAATCCAATCCGACCCGGCGCAGCAATTCCAGTTTGTTTTTAATCAGCGGAACATTGATGAAAAATCTGTACGCTTCGTCGACCGTCATGTTCAAAACGTCCGCGATGGATTTGTCTTTGTATTTTACTTTCAGCGTTTCGTCGTTATAGCGCGAACCCCGGCACTGGTCGCATTCGACATAAATATCGGGCAGGAAATTCATTTCTATCTTGATACTGCCGTCGCCTTGGCATGCCTCGCACCGGCCGCCTTTGACATTGAACGAAAACCGGCCGGCCGCGTATCCGCGCGATTTGGATTCGGGCAGGCTTGCAAAGAAATCCCGGATATGCGTGAACAGTCCCGTATACGTCGCCGGATTAGACCGCGGCGTGCGCCCAATGGGCGATTGGTCGATATCGACAACCTTGTCTATATTTTCCAGACCTGTGATTTTATCATGCGCGCCGACTTCCAATTTCGACCCGTGCAAAGCCCGCATTGCCGCCGGATACAAAGTATTCAACAACAGCGAAGATTTGCCAGAACCGGAAACGCCGGTCAGCGCGACAAGTTTGCCCAGCGGAATTTCGACGTCTATGTTTTTCAAATTATTCGCGCGCGCGTTTGTAATTTTTATAACCTCGCCCGTGCCGGCGCGCCGCGTTTTCGGAATGTCTATTTTCTTTGCGCCCGATAGATATTGCGCGGTCAATGAATCTTTGTTTTTAATAACGTCTGCGGGTTTTCCATGCGCGACTATATGCCCGCCGTGCACGCCCGCATTACGGCCGATATCTATCAGATAGTCCGCACTGCGCATAGCATCTTCGTCGTGTTCGACGACAATCACCGTGTTGTCTTTGTCGCGCAGGGTTTTCAAAGTGTCCAGCAATTTATCATTGTCGGATTGGTGCAGCCCGATGGACGGTTCGTCCAGAACATACAGAACGCCGGTCAGGCCCGAACCAATTTGCGACGCCAGTCTTATACGCTGCGCCTCTCCGCCCGACAATGTTCCCGCATTGCGCGACAACGTCAGATATCCAAGGCCCACGTTTGCCAAGAATTCCAAACGCGATGTGATTTCGCGCAATATCACGCGGCCGATTTCGTTCTGTTTCGCGGTCAGTTTTTTCGGCAAGCCTTGAAACCATTCCAACGATTTTCCAACTGGCATAACGCTTGCGTCCATTATGTCCAGCCCGTTTACTTTCACGCACAGCGCCTGGACATTCAAGCGTTTGCCGTGGCATGCGGGGCACGGCGTCTGGGCCTGGAATTTCGAAAGATAATCCTTCATCATATTGCTGTCGGATTCGCGGAACCGGCGTTCAAGGTTCGGTATCACTCCTTCGAACGGCTTGTCATATTCAAATCCGTTCCAATTGATATGCACCGGCACGTCGCCGCTGCCGTACAGCACCAAATCTTGATGTTCCTGTGACAAATTGCGCCACGGTTTCGACATCGGGATTTTGAATTTTTTTGCCAAACCTTCCAACACGTGTTCGTATTGGGTCAGCATGCCGCCGCGCGACCACGGCGCGATTGCGCCTTCGCGCAATGACAGCGACGGGTCTGGTATCACCAAATCCGTCGACATGTGGATTTGCACGCCCAGACCGTCGCATTCGCTGCACGCGCCCAAGGGCGCATTGAACGAAAACAGGCGCGGTTCGATTTTCGGAACGGTGAATCCAGACACGGGGCACGCAAATTCGGTCGAATATAAAATGTCTTCGTTCGTATCCAGCCGGCGCAGCAATACCGAACCGGGAACCAGCCGCAAAGACGATTCCAGCGACGCCGAAAGGCGGGTGACGAATTCTTCGTCTTTTTGTTTTACTTCCAACCTGTCGACAATTACGAAAATATTGTGTTTTTTGTTTTTATCCAGCGCGGGCGGATTTTCCAGGTTTTCCAATTTGCCGTCTATTATCGCGCGCTGGTACCCCTGTTTTACCAAAAAGGCCATTTCTTTACGGTATTCGCCCTTTCGTTCGCGAACCAATGGCGCCATTACGTAAATCTTTATGCCGGCGGGCAATTGCTGCGTCCATACCACCATTTCGGGAATAGTTTGGGACGCAATTGGCAGGCCCGTCACCGGAGAATGCGGCACGCCGACGCGCGCCCACAGCAATCGGAAATAATCGTAAATTTCCGTGACGGTTCCGACGGTCGACCGCGGGTTTTTCGATGTGGTTTTTTGTTCGATGGAAATGGCGGGCGACAGACCTTCGATTAAATCGACGTCCGGTTTCCGCTGCATATCCAAAAACTGGCGCGCATACGCGGACAGGGATTCGACATAGCGCCGCTGGCCTTCGGCATATATGGTATTAAAAGCAAGCGAAGACTTGCCCGAACCGGAAACGCCGGTGATGACCACCAGCTGGTTTTTCGGTATGTCCAGGTCGATATTCTTTAAATTATTTTCCCGCGCCCCGCGGATTTTAATGTGATTCATAGCCGGAACAGTATAGTGTAAAAAACAAAAAATTCAAGCAGACAATTATCATTTTGTCTTTCAATGAATATGCCGCAAACCCTGCCCAAAAATGAAATATAAAGGTTGTCTATTATAATAGACAACCTATATAATGGTCTAATGAACAACAGGATATACATTATGCTTGTCTATTATAATAGACAGTTGTTATATCGTCCACGTGCTGATTATTTGATGTCTATTATAATAGACATCAAATATTCTTTTTTTCAGGGTGCAAAAGAGAGTGTATAGAGTTTAGAAGAAAGTGAGTTAGAAATTTGTTATAAATACATCCATTGACTGTGGACGCGAACCGCCACTAATATGGTTTGTGCATCTATCATAAGCTGGAGCCCATATAGTTTTTCCCCAGTCTGGTCTGAATGGCTTAAAAACTGTACCATCGAATCGCGCTTTCCCTGATAATACCAGTTTAATTTCTGTGTCATCTGCTTTTTCTATAAATAAGCGCGCTGTGCATCGACAGGTATCATAATGCGGTTCTTTGCTTTCATCATATACATCTTCATTCCATTTATTTCTTTCAGGTAATTTATAGTCAGCCTGTCTCACAGAGCTCATACATTTTATATATATTATTTGTTCTATATCGTTCAAATCTGAACGATTGCAATAACGAAAATTCCATAGTTGGTATTGTGATTCTTGGATAGGGTCGCATATCGGAGTTGGTTTATGAGCGTTGGTGCAAGCACAAAGCAAGATTGGTAAGAGTAAGAGTAGTTTTTTCATTTTTAATCCTTTTTGTTGGTATTTTGCATATCGTTCAAAATTAAATATACCCCTAATATGGCAAGTTTACCTTCATTTGGGTCGTTGAACGAATTATTAACACAATTACAGCCGTGTAAGTTAAAATGTTTATGAGAACAATATAACATGTAAAATTGTTCTATCATCCTTGCCTTGTCCTGGTCACTATCAAATTTATTCGCAAACTCTTCAATATACTTGTTCGGACGCGATACATGTTTCTTTAATACTTTTTCAAGGTTTGATGGACCGGCGCATTCCTTTAACATTGTTTTATTGTCATCTGTATCATTTAGAGAATTGACTTTTTCTAAAAAAATTTTCTTTGCCCCATCAGTTAAATTAGGTTCTGATATATATAACTCTAATTGACGAGGTAGACATTCATCACCATATTCTTTATAACGTTGTTCCCAGTCATCTTTATCATAATTTATATAGTTAAGAATCGAATAAACTTCTAACATATGCCCGGCAATAATCATTGCGTCAAAATACATCCGATTATCGTACAAAAGCAAAAACGACTGACGCGAATCCTCTATCTTATAATAAAAACATTTCAATGGTTCGGAAACATTATTTAAATCCCCCATAACAAAGGATTCTATGAAATTTTTTTGTTCACTGATATCACACATTTTAATCC
>WRJH01000024.1 GCA_009782315.1 Alphaproteobacteria bacterium | reverse complement strand
TTCGGCCATTACGCGCACCGATTCGGAAAACGCGGCGGCCGCGATTTTGGTTTTGCCCAGCGCGTCGTCCGCAACGCTGTGCACCGTGTTCAATTCCACCACAACGCCCGACGCGAAATCTTTCACATCGCCGCCCCATTTGCCGACCAGCGCGGATACTTCTTCGACGACGGCACGCACGGACTCTTCGGTCGCGGCCGACGTTTCGGACAGCGCGGTTATAACGTCGTACAGTTTGCGTTCCTGTCTTTCTATGCTGGATTCCGCCAGGCGCACCTGGGCGCCGACATTGTTCGCGGTGTCGGACAGGCCGTTCAATTGCGTGACCAAAAGCGTTTTCGATTGTTTGGTGAACGCGTCCAGTTTTTCCAACTGGCCGCCCAACAGTTTTTCGTTCACTTCCATGACTTCTTCATATGTCGACGATTCCGATTTTATTTTTTCAAATCCGGCGGCGACGGACGCGGCCAGGTTTTCCAATTTTTCTTTCATCGCGTCGGATTCGACGACCATGGAATTCATCTGGCCGGCGTTCGATTCGAAATTCGTCTGCAACAGACTGGACATCTTCTTTCCGGAATCCAGCCAGCCGTCTATATGCCCCTGTAATTCGCGCGTGCGTTCCACGGTGTCCTGGGCGACGCCGTCAACTTTGTTCAGCAAGTCATTGATACGATTTTGAAATTTATCCGCGCTTTTGTCCAGTTCCGACCATTCGTTGGAATTCACGATTTTGTCGAACCCGGACAGCATGTTTTCCAAACGGTAATTCATCACGCTGATTTTGCGCGCCGATTCGTCGGCCGTCTTGACCAGTTTGTCGTTCTTTTCGCCCAGCGATATGTTCAGTTCGTCCGCCCGCTGAATCTGGTGCATCATGGCGTCGGACATGGATTTGAAATTGTTTTCTATCTTTTCGATTTCGCCGGCCATGATTGTCTGCAGAACGCGGGCGGCGTCCTGGACCTTTGCGCGTTCCGGCCGCGTCAACAGCATGACCAAGGATTCCGCAACCTTTTGCGCGCGGCGCGATGCGCGGAACAACAGCAAGGCGCCCATGAACATCATAACGGCAATGGAAATAAAAACAATCAAGAAAGTTTGCGTCATCATAATAATCCTTCCCCTGGAATCGACAGAACGCACCATAGAACAAACTTGACGATAAGTCAATGCATATCGCGCGGGCGCGTTTCCTTGTATTCCCATTTGATTTATATTATAATTGAAAAATGACCGCAAGAAAAAATCTTTCGTCGGAACAGGCGATGGCGTCGGACCCGTCGCAGAACGTCTGGGTCCAGGCGAACGCCGGCACCGGCAAGACGTCCGTCCTGGTACAGCGCTTGCTTCGCATTCTGTTCCGGTCCGGCAACGACGGCATTCTGTGCCTGACGTACACCAACGCCGGGGCAAGCGAAATGCGAAACCGAATCCTGAAAGAACTGCGCGGATGGGCTGTGTCGGACGATGCGGATTTGCGCCGGGCGCTGCGCGGCATATCGCACAATAAAACGCCGACGGATGCCGACGTCGCAACCGCGCGCGCAATATTTTACGAATACATAGATAACCCGGCGGCCCTTAAAATCAGAACCATTCACGGATTCTGCGAAGAAATTCTGCGGCGCTTTCCGATAGAGGCGGGGGTGCCGCCGTCATGGAAATTAATATCCGGCGCGGACCAGAAAAGATTGCTGCGCGACACGTTTCAACAGATGGCGAACAATACCGCAGACGCCGACGCGGCCGACGCGTTCGAAAGAATTCTGGACCAGCTTTCCGAACATTCGCTGGACGACCTTTTAAGCATCCTTACGGGCCAATACCGGCGTTTTTTCGGGGCCACAAACCGTGAACAATTCATTGATACGACGAAAGAATTTCTGAAAATTGACGATGCCGCCAAAATTGCGTTTTTTGATGAAAAAAACATAAAAAACCGTCTGTCGATTATTGATTCGATTGCCGCGGAATCAAAACCCGCCGGATATTTATTAAAGATTTCCGAACAAATACGAAAATATTTTTCGACTTCCGACTTTCGACTTTCGACTTTCGACTTTGAAGAATACAAATCCGCATTTCTGACCGCGGACGGCGGATACATAAAACTGGTCGCAAAAAAAGACTATCTTGCGCGCGAACAGAATCTGGTATACGAACTGGACCAGGAAAATATTAATCGCGAAATATTCGAAAACTCTGTCGCGCTTTTCGATTTAACCGATGCGTTCGCCGCCAAATATAGGGAAACAAAGGCTGCGCGCGGATTGCTGGATTTCGACGATTTGATTTTATACACGAACGAACTGTTTTCGAATCCGTCCATGATGGGATGGATATTGTCGCAGTTGGACAACAATATACAACACATACTGGTCGACGAAGCCCAAGACACGTCGCCCGAACAGTGGGATATTTTGCGCGGCATGACGACCAATTTTTTCACCGACGGCGACGGCGGCAATCCGCGATCGCTTTTTGTCGTCGGCGATACGAAACAATCCATTTTTTCATTCCAGGGCGCCGACCCGGAAATCTTTGCGGAATCGAAAACAAGCATCGGCGACCAGATACGAAACGATATGCGCCGGATTGCCGAAATACCCCTTGCGCAGTCTTATCGGTCGACCGCGCCGATACTGTCTGCGGTCGATTATTTTTTCAATGATATATCAATCGGTTCTTTGGCAAAGTTCGAAAACAATAACCATAAAGTATTCCGAATTGGCGACAAAGGCCGCGTGGAACTGCATCCATTGCTGGAACCCGCGGAATCCGAGCGTAACAAAAGCACTGCAAGCGCCGTTGCAAGGCGCGCGCAGATGCTTGCATCGCAAGGATGCGGCGGTCCACACGACAAAATTTCGCCGCTTCGAAGAACCGCAGAAAACCAGGATACCGCCAATGCGCGACATCAATATGTGCTTGAAATAGCCGGAAAAATTGAATATCTGGTCCGGGACCGCAAGGTTCAGCCGGCCGATATTATGATTCTTGTCCAGCGGCGGAATCCGTTCGCGCCACTGCTGATAGATGAATTACAGCGGCGGAATATCCCCGTCGCGGGCAGCGACCGCATCAAATTGCCCGATTTTCCGGCCGTGCGCGACCTTTTGAACCTGGCCCGCTGGACACAGGATGCGGATGACGACTATATGCTGGCGTGCGTTCTGAAATCGCCGCTGTTTCGATTGAACGAATCAGATTTATTCAAATTATGCCATAACCGCGATGATAATTTATATACTAAAGTCAAAGAATTACATCCGGATGTTTACAAACGGTTGGATGTCATAAAATCGTTGGCAGCACTGCCTCCTTATTCGTTTTTTATGCGGATTTTGGGTATGGACGGCAACCGCGCGCGCATGATTGGCGCACTGGGGGCGCAAATTATCGACCCGCTGGAAGAATTTTTGACCATCGCATTGTCTTATGAACGCACCCAGCCGGGCGATATAAAGAAATTCATCAAATGGTTTGTCGACGGCGGATCCGAAATAGTCCGCGAAGTCGACAAAAATGCGGGCATTCGCGTCGTCACCACACACGGCGCAAAGGGTTTAGAGGCCAATATAGTAATACTGTGCGACACTGTAAAAAGCCCGCGCAGCAAGGCTGCGCTGCGCATAACCGAACCGGTCCCGTGCGGCAACGCGTTCCTTTGGAAAGGACGTCTTGACAAGAGCGCGCAATATATGCAAGCCGAATCGGAAAAATATGAAAAATCGCTGTCGGAATACTACCGTTTGCTGTATGTCGCGATGACCCGTGCGCGCGACGAATTGTATATTTTCGGTTTCAAAGGCGCGCGCGACAACGCGGAACACTCTTGGCATGACAATTTATCGAAAATTTTACCGAATCATCCCGATGCAAAGGTAAAAGAAAATGGAATAATTGTGATTGAAAACTGACTGATTTACCGGTCTTTTTCAAAGGAAGTGTTATGACGATTCATGAAATTTTGGAATTACGCAAAAAGAAAAAAATGGCGACTGCGCACGGCGCCGCGATTCATAAACAATTGCAGGCGGCCGCGCCCATGGAACAAATCCGCGCGGCGGGAATCGAACGCATGTTCGACGAACACAGCCGCGCAGAGGTTCCAATCGCCGGAAACATAAACGGAAAATTCATCAGCCGCCGCATAGACAGACTGCGCATAACGCCCGATAAAATAGAATTCCTGGATTACAAGACCGACGCGGACAAAAGCGAACGCATGCCCCAATATACCGCGCAAATGCGCGAATATGCGGCCTTGTTATCCGCGGCGTATCCGGGCCGCAGCACCGCCGGATATATTTTATGGCTGTGCGATTGGACGCTTGAAAAAGTTGTTTGAACCCCATATAATACGACTATGCTGACACGTTTGCACATTTCCAATATAGTATTAATAGATAAACTGAACATTGAATTCGGGGCAGGGCTGAACGTGCTGACCGGCGAAACGGGCGCGGGTAAATCCATATTGCTGGACGCGCTGGCGCTGGCGCTGGGCGCGCGGTCTGACGCCGGATTACTGCGCCGCGGCGCGACATCCGCGACGGTCGTCGCGGAATTTTCCGGCGCGGAAATATCCGCCCAATGGCGCGAAATCCTGGAAACTTTGCAAGAATTCGGCATCGACATGTCCGGCGACCTGATACTGCGGCGCGATTTGGACACGGGCGGAAAATCCAAAGCATGGATAAACGACATTCCCGTTTCTATCAAAACATTAAAAACAATCGGCGACGCATTGGTCGAAATCCACGGCCAGTTTGAAAACCACACGTTATTGGATCCGGCGACGCATATCATATCGCTGGACGAATTCGGCGGGTATGACGATTTGACGGGCGGCACGCGCGCGGCATACCTTGATTGGAAATCCGCCGATAAAAAATTAAAAGAATTACAGGAATTATTGCGCAAATCCGCCGAAGACCGGGAATTTTTGGAACATAATGTCCGCGAATTGGAATTGCTGGCGCCGATGCCCGGCGAAGAGGCCGAATTATCCGCGCGCCGCTTGACGATGATGGATATGGAAAAGAACGCGGGGATTTTGGGCGACGCAAAATCCGCGATGGCCGGCGCTGGCCGCGGCATCGCGGAATCCATATTTTCCGCCGCGCATATTTTGGAACGCATAAAAACAAATCCGAATCCATATCAATCGCAAATCGATAAACTGTACGACGCGGGCGCCGCAATCGAAGAAGTATCGGAACAAATCGCGCCCGGCGTGTTGGATACAAACAGCCTGGAGGCCGCGGAAGAACGCCTGTTCGCGTTGCGCGCCGCATCGCGCAAACATCGCGTACCGGTCGACGAATTGCCGGGCAAACTGACCGAAATGCGGGAACAGTTGACCGCAATAGACGACAGCGACGGCGCGTTAAAGAAATTGGAAGCGGACGTCAAAAACAAAAAATCCGATTATGATAAATTCGCGGGCGCCTTGCACGATGCGCGCGCCCTGGCCGCAAAGACTTTGCGCGCAAACATATTGAAAGAGCTGCCCGATTTGAAACTGGGCCAGGCCGATTTTGAAATCGGTATAGAGCAGGGCGCGCCGACCGCCGCCGGCACGGACGCGGTCACGTTTATGATAAAGACAAATCCCGGCACGGATGCGGCGCCGCTGCATAAAATCGCATCGGGGGGCGAACTTGCGCGCTTTATGCTGGCGCTGCGCGTCGTTCTGATGAACGATACGGCCGACAAGACATATATATTCGACGAAGTCGATTCCGGAATTTCCGGCGCGACGGCGGCGGCGGTCGGCGAACGACTGGCACGTCTTGCCGCAGACGGCCAGGCATTGGTCATCACGCACAGCGCCCAGGTCGCGGGACACGCGGACAAACACTATCTGATTAAAAAGACCAGCACGGCAACCGATACGACCACGTCGGTCGACGAAATCGACGGCAAATCGCGTCTGCTTGAAATCGCGCGGATAATATCGGGCGAAAAAATCACCGACGAATCGGTGGCCCAGGCAAAGCAGTTGTTAAAGAAATAACCTCTTATGGATTTGCGAACGCATTAAACAATGCGGTACGGAAAGCGGTAGCGGTGGCCGCACCATAAGCACAGTAAATCGGGCAATCGAACGCGCACTCGGAAGACGATGAATAGGTGTATATAAAAACCCAGCCGCCATTCGCCCCATCGGAACGCTGTTTCAAACGACACCAACAGTATCGTTCAGTACTGGCGAATGCGGTGGTGCCGTTGGTAACGCTGGTCAAAACAGGGTTGCCTTTTGCGTGCATCGCGCCCGCTGTCGCACTGCACGTCGCCTGGACATGATATGTCGGCCATACGGCCATGTTCGTTAAACCTGTGTGATATGTTGTTGACCAATCAACAGTTCGATTTCCCCATATTGGGTTGGCATTCTTGAAATCCAAATCCCATGTCCAGATTTGTGGAAAATCCGCCAAGATTGCACTGAAAGTATGATTGGTTGCCGCAATCAGACTATATACGTCGCCCGCGGGCGTTTTGAATGTCAGCCGGCCCGCCGCCGTACCGACGGCCAGAAACCCATACCATATCGTATCGCCAATCTTTACATGCAATGCCGGTGTGGAACGCTTGTCGGATGTCAATTCAACGGATTGTGTTCCGAAATGCAAAGTTTTTGTTTGGGCGTGTGCCGCGGAAGCAAATATCATTTGCCCCAATAATGCAAAGACGATTGCCAAACCCGTAGGGGCGGCTGGGCAGCCGCCCTTTGGTTGGGCGCGTCGCGACGCGCCCCTACCACCCAATGGGTTTACTGTGTGTGTGTGTGTGTGTGTGTGTGTGTGTGTGTGTGTGTGTGTAGCTTTCTGCGGGTTACAGCCTGTAGGGGCGCAAAAGCATACACCCGGGCGTGCGCGGCACGCCCTTACAATCATGAACAAACCACCAATCCGGAATCTCATACCGGAATTATATCATAAATTCACAATTCCGTCGACAAATTCTATTTCCGCGGGGGTTTTGAAATCGGCGGCGCGGGAAATGATTTGGGTGTCGCGCCGCACAATCGCATATCCGCGCTGTAAAACGTTTTTATAAGAAAGCGAATTCAGCATCTGGCCCGCATGCAGAATGGCGGCCTTTGCGACGTTCATCTTGTTCTGCAAAATGATATTCATCCGCGACGCGATGTCATCCAGGCGCTGGGTCCGCTCCATAATCATTTGTTTCGGCGATTTTACGGAAAGTCCCGCGACAAGGTGGCGCAAGCTTTGCAAACGCGCCATATAGCCGTTCGACAGCCTGTGCGACAGATTTTCAATTTCCGTTATAATTGCGATTTTGGTGGGAACCACGATTTCCGCGGCGCCCGTTGGCGTCGGCGCGCGGACGTCCGCCGCAAAATCTATCAGCATCCAATCCGGTTCGTGTCCCACGCCGGACACAATCGGTATTTCCGACGCGGCGACAGCGCGCACGACGATTTCTTCGGAAAAGGGCAGCAAGTCTTCCAATGCGCCGCCGCCGCGCGCGACGATGATTACATCCGGGCGGGGGTAATCGCTCCCCCCATCGGGGGGAGCCGAAAGACGCTTTGCGCCTTTCGGTGGGGGGCAAAAAATATCTTTATCATTCCCCCCACCGACGGCTTTGCCGTCGACTCCCCCAATGGGGGGAGTAATTAATTTCGGCAACCTGTTAAAAAATTCTATACCGGCAACAACTTCCCTTGCGGCCATGTCGCCCTGGACCTGGGCCGGATACAGCAAAACGCGCACCGGAAACCGTTCGCGCAGTCTGTTTTGGATATCCTGGAACGCGGCGCCGGTCGGCGATGTAACAATGCCAATAACGCCCGGAAACCGCGGCAGCGGGCGCTTTCGCGCCGCATCGAATAATCCCGCAGCGGCCAGCTTTTGTTTCCGTTCTTCCAACATTTTAAGGATTGCGCCCGCGCCGGCCATTTCGATTTCGGATGCCACAATTTGGTAATTAGAGCGCGCGGGATATGTCGTGAATTTGCCGGTGACTATGACTTCCAGTCCGTCGGCCAGTTCGAATTTCACCGGCGTGCCGCGCCATATTATAACGCTGATGGCGGCGCCGGAATCTTTGATGGTCATATAGATATGGCCGCTTGTCGCGCGCGTGATTTGCGATAATTCGCCCCGAATTTTAATTACCGGGAACGCCGCCTCGACAACGCCTTTTAACAGCGCGGCCGCATCGGTTACGGAAAAAACCATATCGGGTTGTACAAAAGGCGCGGGCAAAGTCATGATTCCAACCCCGCGCATTTGCCCAGAATCATCGCCCGGCGTTGCAGATGATGCAAATCCCGCAACCAGTCGGGGTCGGCCGCCGCCGCCAATTTGTGCGTATTATAGTCGGGCGGCATCGTAAACTGGTCGTATGTTATATCGAATATTTCGCCGTTGGTTTTAAGTTCCAACCAATAATGTATCGGATTGCTGACCATATCCCACCGCGCATAGCCGCCTGTACTGATGTATATATAATAGCTTGCGACTGCGCAATAATTCGTCGACCAACGATTTTTTGGCCAATCGGGCCGCGACGTGCGAAAAACTTTGAGATATGTCGATTGTTGCTTGAACGATTCGCGCAAAGCGCGAACCATGTCCGCCGGAACGCCAAAACCTGCGGCCTGCGCGGCCAGCTTTTCGGTCGCATTGTCATAAGTCTTATATTCGGTAATCATGGAATGATTATAACATAAAAATTTCTTGTAGGGGCAAATAATTATTTGCCCTTACAGCTCTGTCAATGGCCAGCGCGGCCTGGGCGCCACCGGTTCCGTCACAACGCGTCCATGCAAAAAGTTTTCGATTCCGGCCCACGCGACCATCGCGCCGTTGTCGGTGCAAAGGGATAGTGGCGGCGCGGAATACTCCAACCCGAATTCGGCGGCAAGCCGTTCCAGCATCGCGCGTATCCCAGAATTCTTTGCAACTCCGCCCGCAACGACCAGCGCGGTCGGCGACGCGGCGATGACGCGTTCGTCGCGAATTGCATTGCGCATTCTGTTTTCCATAACATCGACAACGGCAGCCTGGAACGACGCGCAGAAATCGTCAATGAATTCGTCTTGTAGGGGCGCAATATCTTGCGCCCCATTTGGGGTCGAAGATATTCGACCCCTACATTTTTCCAAAATCGTTCTGGCGGCGGTTTTGATTCCGGAAAAAGAAAAATCACAGCCCGGCCGGTCGCACAGCGGCCGCGGAAATTTGAACCGCGCGGAATCGCCCAGGCCTGCGCGGCTATCCACAACCGGCCCGCCGGGATAGCCCAGCCCCAGCATCTTTGCGACTTTGTCGTAACATTCGCCCGCGCTGTCGTCCAATGTCTGCCCGATTAATTCGTAATCGCCGACGCCGCGAACCAACAAAATTTGCGAATGCCCGCCGGACGCCAACAGCAAAAGAAAAGGAAATTCGGTATTGTTGGTCAGACGCGGAACCAATGCGTGCGCTTCCAAATGATTCACCGCGACAAGCGGTTTGCCGGCCCCCTGGGCCATTCCGACCGCGCCCAGCCATCCGACGATAACACCGCCGATAAGTCCGGGGCCCGCAACGCCCGCGATAACGTCGATATCGTTTATCGTTTTGCCGGCGTCAAGCAACGCCCGGCGCACGACGTCTTCGAACGCCAGGATATGCGCGCGCGCGGCCAGTTCCGGCACGACGCCGCCGAATTTTTGGTGCTGTGGCACCTGTGAATAAATCACATGCGACAAAATATTGCGGTCGCTATCAACGACCGCCGCAGATGTTTCGTCGCAACTGGACTCTATCCCAAGACACAGGATTGGTTTCATTTGGCATTTTCCCGCAATGCTATTCCGGCCGCGCAAAGGGCCGCCGCATCGCGGACTTTCATCTTATAAGAATCGGGAAGGGCCGCCACGCGGTCTATGCACGCGACCATCAATCCTAAGTTTTCCGCGGAACCGGTAAGGATTTCAACGGCCGCCACGCGGCGGGATTCGCCGGTGCCGCGCCAGCTGCGCAGATCGCCTTCTTCCAATGCGGTCGGCCGCATGGACATAAAGAATATGAATCCGACCAATGTCACGGTCAAAATACCAACGGCCAGTTTGAAATATTTCCCCATAGCGCTCATTTTTTCCCTCTTTTTGTAAAATTAATTCGAATGGTGCAGATGTGTGGTTTTGGCAAAGGGAGTGTATAAAAATACATGACCGAAAGCCAAAAGCGCACAGATGTGCCGTTCGAATTAATTTTATTGACACTCTATCAGCCACACGTCGTAATCCGGGTCCTGCAACGGATTATCGCCCGGCGCGCTGGCGGTCATCCAGCCGCTGAAAATCTGCCGCGCCGCCGCGCTGGATTTTTTGGTGATTTCGACGAACATAAAATTGTCGCGCGCGGCGAAAGGCTGTGTTCCCTTGCAGCTGCGCGCCAGTATTTCCAGTTTTTCGAATTCGGTCCGCTTGCCCACGGGGATGGTAAGCGTCCTTGCGCGGCCGGACGCCTTGTCCATGACGCGGACAACCGCAGTATCTTTATCAATAAATTCATTCGCGTTCGCGAATGAATTTATTGATATAGAGCATAGAGCATAGAGCATAGAGCATAGACACACTTTATTCAAAACCGAAAACCTGTTTTTCATTCTTAACATTTATCTATTCTCTATGCTCTATTACCTATGCTCTGCCGCGCTTGCGCGCGGCTTATTGCGCTTTTTTTTCCGCGGCGGTTGCGGCCAAATCTTCGACGATGCGGGCCTTTTTGCCGGACAACGCGCGCAGGAAGAACAGTTTCGCGCGGCGCACTTTGCCGATGCGGATTTTTTCTATGTATTCGATTGCGGGGCTGTGCAGCGGGAATTTGCGTTCGACGCCGACGCCGTACGAATCCTTGCGCACGGTGAATGCGGCGTTCATGCCGCTGCCCGACCGTTCTATAACAACGCCTTCGAACGCCTGGGTGCGGAATTTGTCGCCGTCTTTAATCTTGACGCCGACTTTCAAAGTATCGCCCGCCTTGAATTCCGGAATTTTTTTCCCGGCGGTCAGTTTGTCGATTTGCGCTTTTTCTATTTTTTTTATGATGTTGCTCATAACTTTTGCCTTTTTTGTAAAATCGATTTCCCGGGTCCCGACGAAATCAAAGATTTCGGTGGGTGGGTCGGTGGTGCAGATGCGAAGCATTTGGCGAAGGGAGTGTATTGGATATACATGACCGAAGCCAAATGCAAGCAGATGCGCCGCATCAATCGATTTTAATTAAATCCGGACGACGTTCCTTTGTTATATCGTCCGATTGTTCTTTCCGCCATCTTTCTATGTTGCCGTGATGACCGGACAGCAGGACTTCTGGGACATTGCGTCCGCGCCATGCCGACGGGCGGGTGTATAACGGCCATTCCAGCCCCCCGATTTCAAAACTTTCATTCGCCGTGGATTCGGGCGAATGCACGACATTATCCAACAGACGGACCATGCTGTCAATAAAAACTTGGGCCGCGATTTCGCCGCCGGACAGGATATAGTCGCCGACAGAGATTTCCATGATTTCATATTCGTCGATGACGCGCTGGTCGATGCCTTCGTACCGGCCGCATACAATCGTATAATCGCCGCCGGATGCCGCAAATTCGCGCGCCATCCGTTGGTTCCAGACTTTGCCGCGTGGGGAAAAGTATATGATTTTTCCGCGGGATTCGACCGGAATCGAATCAATTGCGGCCGCCAACACGTCCGGTTTCATCACCATTCCGGCGCCGCCGCCGAATTGTTCGTCGTCGACGCTGTTATAATTGTCCGTTGCGAAATCGCGCGGGTTTATGGCGTGATAAGACCATGCGCCGTTTTCCAGCGCGCGGCCAACAACCCCGCCGCCCAGCGTGCCCGGGAACATTTCCGGAAAAAGGGGGA
>WRJH01000023.1 GCA_009782315.1 Alphaproteobacteria bacterium | reverse complement strand
TTTAGTTTTGCAAAAACAAGGTATGAATATTTGAACGAGATATTGAAGCAAATTCCAAAGTAAAAATCAGTTGTCTACTATAGTAGACAACTTTTAAAACTTTCAGGAGAATCGCCATATTGACGCCATAGAATTGTCCACTATAGTGGATGGTCTTTATCTGGTTTCGGCGGTCAGTTTTATGTCGAAAAGGTTTAACATACGAAGAATGGTTATAAATTCCGGATTGCCTTCGGGCGATAGCATTTTATAAAAACCGCTTTTGGAAATACCAAGTATTTCAAACATATTTGAAATCCGATAATTTGTTTTGGACAATTCCCGCAATACGGATTTAATCTTTTCTATATCCAGGTTATCAAGTGCGACTGACAATTCGGCAATCAACTTTGGGTCGATATTTTTATTTTTCAAAAAATGTTCCCGCTCAATCTTTGGCTTGGATAAAAACTTAAAACGCATAATAAACTCCTATGTCCATTATGCGTTATTATAATCTTGTCCACTATAGTGGACAAGTAAAATATATACATTATTGTTGGTTTATGATAAAATGACTTTATGATTACACAAGCTCCTGATATAAATATCGTAGAAACCATCGCAAAAATACACATTGATAATATTGCACGGGTCGAACGTGTCGCCGAAGGGGTTTCAACATTCGTTTATCGTATTAAAACAAGAGACCAAACCTTTTATATGCGATTCTTGCCCGAAGACTGGGCAGATTTTGAACCAGAAGTGATTGTTCTTAATACTTTGTATGATAAGGGTGTAAAAGTTCCAAATGTTATTTTTTGGGAATCAAAAAATCCTGATGTTGGAATGTCTATGATGCTGTGCTCTGAAATACCCGGGGATTCAGTGAATAACAACCGCCCGAATGCAAATGATTTACATCAGATTCTTTTTGATGCAGGCAAGCAATCGGCTTTGATTCATACTGTTCCAGTGGATGGATTCAGTTGGATTGAAAGAAATATCAAAGGACGACTGGCTGGCGAAAAGAAGACTTTTGATGGTTATTTTATGCAACATCTTGAAGAATCTTTGCAGGTCATGGAACAAAATCATTTTTCCGATTCTGATAAAACCTTAATAACCGACTTGATGAAAAAGGCGCGCAAAGCCTTAAATATTGAAAATGCCGTATTGGTTCATGGTGATTTTGATGAAACTCATATTTTTCATTTAAACGGTCAATATACCGGAATCATTGATTTCGGGGAAATCCGTGGCAACAACCGCCTATTTGACCTGGCGTTATTTGTGGCATTTAATCCGAAAGACTTTAAGTATCTGGTCAAAGGATACAATGAAATATACCCTTTAAGTTCGGATGATTTATATAATACAGAACTGATGGCTTTATTTTATCTGGTTCATAAATTTGCAAAAAAAGTCGATACGCCCAAGAAAGATTTTTGGCTTGAACTGGTCAACAAACAATTGAATAGAATTAAATCATACCCGGCAATATAAGTTTGTCCACTATAGTGGACAATTTTAAATTACTCTTTATGCAACAAATCGTCAATAATTTTGGCAAGTTCAATTTGTTGTTCTTTCCATGGGCCGGGTGACGCCCATGCGCCAAGCCCCAACGCTTTTAACCATGCAAATTGAAGTATGTCTTTTTGGGCGATACCAGTCCGTTCGCTTATGATTTTATTTTGGCGTTCAATCCTATTTTTATTTACTATTATTTCCGACGGAATTCCATCAGCAACATACCCAAGCCACATAGCATACTCTTGCGCAGGCAGTGCGATTTTTGGCTGTGGATCAATCGCCAGCCAACCACGATTATCAGAATACAAAATATTTCCACACCATAAATCACCGTGTATCAATATTCTTTTCGAACCATCGGCTTGTTTTATACTTTCGGCCAGTTCCAGTCCGCGTTCGAACATTGGCGTGTCTTCGGACGCGATTCCGCCTTTATATATATCAGATTCTGCCGGACCGCCGCCATTTCCTTTTTCAAAGGATGCATATTCCGTCCGGTTGATTGTCTTTGCATATTCGTGTAATTGAATTGCTGTGCCGCACAATATATTTGTGGCTATATCATCATCCCCGTCGACAATCATTTGCATCAAAGTTGGTTTGTTATCCGGTATAACGATACGTTCCAATAATTGAACATCATTTTCATTTTCAAATATCCTTACCGCGCCATAGCCGTCGAATAGTTGTAATGCCCGAACCCCTTGGGCTTCACGTCCTGTTTCTGATTGTATTTTTAACATAAATTTTTCAGAACCGCGTGTCACGGGCCATAGCAAAGCCCAATTGGAATTAAACGGTCCGCCATCCGGTTCCAGATTCCATAATCTTATATATTGTTCCGCTTTATTGCGTAATGGTTCTATATTCATGTTTATAATCCCTGTTTTTGTCTTTTAACGGATAACAGCGATCGAATCACCGGTGTATTTGAGTTTGGTTTTTTATCCCATAAATCTTCCACTTCAAACCGTCTGTCCGTTCCTATGCCTAATTTGCCCAACATTTCTTCGGCCCGATCGAAATCTTTGCCAACTTCGGATACTTTGTGCGCATCATCGGATATTAAAAATTTGATATTTCGTTCCGCCAGGATTTTTAGAAATTCCGGTCCCGGGAAAGGCTGCCCCTGCTTTGCCCATCCTTGTGTGTTTATTTCAACCGCCGTATTATGTTTTTCCAATAAATCGGCAATTTCGTTCATCTCTTTTGTAAATTTTTGCGCATAATCCGGCCGGTATTGTGCAATTAAATCTATATGCGCGATGAAATCGAACAAGCCGCTTGCAATCATGGCTTTGACGGTTTCAAAATATTCCCGTACGACTTCATCTGTAAAGTCTTCCGGCTGCATGTCCGGCCACATTCTTTTTACGACCGTTCCGTTATTATTGGATATGTTATGAGCCGCACCGATAAGATAGTCGTATCCAATGTTTTTCATAAGTTCTTGAAAATCTTGCCTCCATTGGCCACCACGATAAAAATCTACTTCCAGCCCACGAAGAATATCCATATCTTTCGTATAATGCTTTGGCAACTTGGAAAACGATGGTTTTAAGTTTCGCCAATCAATTGCCGTTTTTTGTGATTTTAAATATTGTTTTGCCAGTTTTACATCATTGAATTGTCCCGGAAAGTATTCTTGCGGATTTGGTGAAATTTTATGATGTCTGTTAAAGTCGAGATGCGATACAAATCCATATGTGTTAAATCCATGGTGTTCCGCGGACATCAGCATGTCTTCGATATATGCGCCGTCATTGCCACGCGGATAATAATGTTCGCCGTGGTAAGCGTCCAGTTGGTCTTTGATATTTTGGCTGCCGAAATGTGCATGAAGATTAAAACGCTGACGTTCAGGGACAAAAACTTTGCCGGATGCTTTTTTAAGTAAATGCGATTTTGTTGGCATAATTAACCTCTTGCTATGTAATTATAACATATTAAGCGTTAATCCGCCTGTCTACTTTTCTTGCCAACCGGCAACAGACACAGCACCGGGTGTATTCCGATGGCGACTTTGTGTCGCAGATATGTTCGAATTATAGAACACTTTTACAAAATGTCAAGTTTGCGATTTTCCGGTTAACTTTACACTCCGATTAAACTTGTCCTTTATAATGGACAAAGCTGCATATATGGGACATAGAAATTAAAATTTCAAAATAAAAACCCGCAAGTCCATACCGGCTGTGGGTTATAGTTTTTATAACAGACTATTTTTTATTGCCGTCAGTTTCCTACATATCTATGGTTTCGCATTTTTCCACAGGCTCGCTGGTCGTGACGTTAACTTTCCGGCTGTTGTGGAACCAGCTTTTGCTGCCCGATGTTGAAACGTTTTCGGTCACGGTCGTCGTGCATATCCGGCATTTACGGGCATCGCGGTTGAACAGCGCGTTCACCGTGCGCGTCATTCCGCCGCCCGAAACGCTGTGGTTTCTGTCGCCTTTCCAGCTGACGCCGCCGCTGTCGATTCTGCCGGTGCCGCCCTGGGTCAATTGCGACGCGGTCATGCCGGATCCGATTTCATAATATATGGAGAACGGTTCCGAAAGCCTGGTCGAATTATCCGCCGTGCCCAAAATATCGTCCGCGCCGACGACCGCCATTTTCTGGCACATGTATTGGGCCAAGTCCAGCGATGCGTCTTTTGTCGCGCGTGTAACCTCTTCGTTGAATCTTCTGTTGTAATTATCCTGGGCGCGGCGCAGTGCGGCGGCCGAAATAACCATTTTCGTATTGGCAAGCAGGTTCGGAAAACGCGCCGTCATGGTTCTGTTTTCCCCGGTAATCTGTTTCAAGTCGCGCCCGCCGATACAGTTCTGGATATGCGGGTCGCTGGAAATTATATCAATCGTGCGGTTGATCGTTCCGGCGATATTGTTCAGCTCTTCTTCTATATTGCTGATAATCGCGCCGGTATCGACGTCGCCGCGGCGCGTACCGTACCGGATGCGCACCTGTTCCAGATATTCGTTGACGCCTATTTCGCCCGGTCCCAGTTTTACGGCCTTGTCGTCAATGCGGTCGGAAATGCTGCCGGTGGAATTACCCATCAATATACTGCCGAATGAAATCATTCCGGTGATTTTATATATGTCGCCGGATTTCTGCATGCGCAAGGACCCGGCGCCGATATCGTCGTCGGACGCAAACCTGTCGCAATCCGTGGTGGACCCGCAAAGTTCCATCATTCTGGTATTGATGATATTCTGGCAGTTTTCCAAAGCCATCGTGTCGACGTTCAGATAAAGCCCCATCAGAATATCGTCCAGGTCGCCGACAGAAAATTCTTTGCCCTTTTGCCGGAACATCTGGTTGCAAACCGGCAGACTGGTCACCGGGCACATATTCTGCATGAACCGCAAATCGACGCCGACGCAAAGCGAAAAGTCGGTGCCGCATCCGATCGGGAACGGTTTGGTAAAGCATGTCTTTACCTCTTCCATACAGCGGTCGGTACCCAAAGCCCGCAGCCGGGCCAGAACATATTGCCATATTTCCGGTTCCATCTGTTCGCACGGGTCGATTACGTTTTTGCATGTGGCGCGCGCAACGCGCCCGTTGTCGGACAGGCACGCGTCCATGTTTCCGTCCGGCCCTATTTTATCGTGGCATGCCTTGCCCATTATGCAATCGGATATGTCCGCCATGCACGATTGGCGTTTTTGCGATTCAAGGTTCAGTTCCGCCAACCGCAAATTCGGCGCGATGTCGCGCAGAAAATCATCCCACACGAAATTACGCACCGCCATGCATTGGTCCAGAACGCTTTCGCATATATTGCGTTTCGAATTCAGTCTTTCCAAAGTTTTCGGACTGATTTCCGACATGTTGTCCGCGCGCTTGCCTTGCGCCGCGCCGCGCCGCGCGGGAACCTGTGCCGTCATATTGTCCGCCGCTGTAAACTGCGCGCAATCGGACCAGTCCGCGCGGCACGCGTCCGGCCCGGACATGCATTCCTTGAATGCGACGACGCATTGTCCAAGGTCCAGGCGGTTTTCCTTTTCGAAGGTATCCAGCCGCGCAAACCTTACCTCTGCATTCGCCTCTATCAGATTCCGGTCCGCGTCTTTTTGCAGCGCGTCCATGACCATGGCGTATCCCTTGCAATCGTCGCGCACCTGGGACGAATAGGATTGTACCAGCATGTCTATTTCGGCCGCGCATTCCGGTCGCATGCGCGGGCGGCATACTTCGCGGGCGGCCAATTGCAATTCGTCGCCGGATTTCGTGCTGATATCCGAAAGGCCGGCGGAGTATGAAACATATTCGGTCGAGAGCAGTTTTTCCAAGTCGGCGCGACGCGCGGCGCGCCGTTCCGACAACGATTTTTCGGCCGTTCGCGCATCGACGGTTATGACGTTTCCGGCCGCGTCGTACCGGCGCGTGCCGTCGCCGAATATTATGTCGGCGCGCGCGCCCGCGCGGATTTTTTCGATGTCGATGTCTCTGATTCGTTCCGCTTCGGCGTTTATTTCGCCTATCTTTGCCATGCGTTCGGATTGTTTCGCATGTTCGTCATTGCAAAGGCACGACCCGCCGTCTTCGTTGCCCAGATTGCAGAACTGGTCCATACAGCCGAAAAAGTCCGCGCGGCATTCCGGGCTGTACAGGCGCGCGGGTTCCGCGCGGACGCTTACGCGCGGGGTTGTTACGATGACCTGGGCATTTGCACTTGCGCAAGCAAGCGCAAGGCATAGGGCATAAGGCATAAGGCATATGCATTTTGTTTTTGTGGAAAGATATTTCAACAATCTCATACTATCTATGCCTTATGCCCTATGACTTATGCCTTATATTACATATTTATATTTTCCGCGACGTCTATGGCGGTGCATTGCGGGTCGGGTATTTTCGCCTGGTTCCCCATCACCAGACCGCCGACGATTCCCGCGGCGCCCCCGATCGCGATACCCCATGGTCCCGCCAGCGCGCCGGCCGCAGCGCCCGCGGCGCCCAGCGAGCCTGCGGCCTGCATCTGGTTTGCATGTTTGGATTCGCCGGATTCCGCGCAGACTTTCTGGCGGCGTATGATTTTGCAATTGCGCAGGTCCGCCTCGTACGTCGCCGACACAAACCATATACCGGCCTTGTTCTCGCCGGAAGAATGTTCGCTGTCGTGGGATTTCCATTCGTCGCCCAACGACAGGCACGCCGCGCGTCTTTCCGCTTCGTCCGCGTCTTTGACCAGCGCGGCCATCCGCGACAGATATTCCCTTTGCACGCGTTCGTCGGCCGCCGCGCGCGCTATCGCCCGCGACGTTGCGAACACATTCGCGCCGACGCTGCCGCGGCATTCTTTGACTTTGTTCGACGGGTCTTTGTCGAATACGGCAAAGAACGCGTCAACCTGGTTGTCGGACCATTGCTGTAATGGCGACCGGCCGGTCACGCTGTCCGGCGCCACCAAAGCCCGCAAGGCGTTCACGCTGGACGCGGCCGCTATCTCCGGGTTCGGTCTGTTGACACAGCTCATATCCATGCCGCAGCTGGCGCCCAGTGCCTGCGCAAAATGATTTACGCATCCGGTCATCATGGCGTGGTCAACCCGCCACAACGTCGCCGTTATAACGCCCGTGAAATCCGTATCGCTGACGTTTTTGCATGATGCGAATCTGGTTTGCGGGCAAAGATTTTTTATGTCCGATGTTTTCTTTCCGATGCATGCGGCGGCGGAAAAATTGGCGCCGCATTGTTCTTGCAAACATTTGGTCGCGTCGTTCTGGCAGAACCGATTGCGCATTTCGCCCAGCTGGTCCGCGATTCCGCGTCTGAATCCCGGTATCATCACGTCGCATTCGACGATGACCGGACACATTCCGGCCGCAACATTGATGTTGGTCAGGCATTGCGCGCTGGTGTCCAGAGAGCACGCCTCTTCCAGGCAATCCCACGAACGCGCGCGGCATGTCCGGCGCTGGTTCGCCTCGTTATTCACGGACGCCAGGGCCAGCAGGTGTTTGACTTCGTCGTCCCAATCTTTCATGACGTCGCGCCGGACGGCGTTGCATTCGTCCAGAATATTTTCGCACGCGTGCGACCGTCTGTCGACCAGGCGTCTGTCCAGACAGTTTTCCAATCCGTCGCCGCAGCCGCCCTTTTCTTCGACGCATGTCCGGAACGCGATAAGGCATTCGCCGCGGTTCATCCTGTCGGTCGTGTCAAGCATTTCGCGCCGCGCCGCGCGCACTTCGCCTTCGGCCAGGCGCTTGTTGTCGTTCGCCTCTTTTTTCATGGATTCCAAATATCCGCCGAACGCCTTGCAATCGTTTTGAATCTGCAAAGTATACAGCATTTCTTCCATTTGGGCGTCGGGCCCGCAAGCTTTCAGTCTGGACGCGCAAGAATTCGACGCGGCGCGCAGCAAGGCGTCGCCGATTATCTCTTCCGTCTGGTTGTTCGAATCGGGCGTTTTTGAAAACAGCGCCAAAAGCTCTTCGCGCCTTTTTTCCGATGTGCTTTTCGTTGTGCTGCCGAATACGGCGGCGGCTTTGGTGCCCATCTGGACCCGCTCTACGTCTTCGGTCCTGATGCGCATCGCCTGGTCGTTTATGCCGTCGATTTCTTTTTGCATGCTGCGAAAGTCATGCATTGCATTGGAACAAACGCATCTGTCGCCTTCCAGCGGGTCGCCCAGACAAAACGCGTCCATGCATTCGCGATAATCGGCGCGACAGTTTTCGGCGACCGGTGCCGCGGACGCGGCGGTCGGCGCAGATACGGTTGCGGGCGCGGTTTCGGCAATCGCGGTAATTTGGGCGGCGGATGCGGCGACGCCGGCGGGGGCGACGGACAGGCGCGACGCCGGTACGCGACTGGCGACGGCGGTGACGCGCGATTGTTCGGGCTCGGCATCGACGGCCCATGCGCCGGATATGACAAACACAGTGACAAACGGCATGATGCCGCACAGGAGACTTTTCATTCTCTATCCCTCTTTATATTCTATGTATTTATTTTATCATAAAAATCCCCCCGGTTAAAGGGGGAAATTTATTTAATCGCAGGGGCGGGTTTCCACCCGCCCCTACACATATTAAAAATCTTTAATTTTCGGGAACATGCACCGGCGCGGGCGCGGGCGCGACCAGTTCTTGGCGCAATTCGGAATCTTTGCGCGAAGTGTCGGTTCGCGACACAACGACGGCCAAAAGCGCGCACAACAGAAAAAAAGCCGCGGCCAGCCATGCGGTCAGTTTTGTCATGAAATTCCCGGCGCCCGCCCCGGTCAGCGCGCCGCCGAACATGTTTGCGGCGGAACTGCCGGACATGCCGGAACCTTCGGATTTTTGCAGCAAAATCACGCCAATCATCATAACGGCGACGATTATAAGAAGTGTAAGAAGAATAGAGAACATATTTATATTACCTTTGAATTTTGGCACCAAAGATTTGGCGCGCCCACAAGGATTCGAACCCTGAGTCTTCTGATCCGTAGTCAGATGCTTTATCCAGTTAAGCTATAGGCGCATGCGCGAACAATATTAACCGATTTTGTCCGAAAATCAAGTAAAATATAGCGTTTTTTTCGTGGGGTCGGGGGATTTTTTATTCTTCATCTTTCACACAGGCGATGAATGCATCGCCGCTTTTCCGCCAACATTGGCTATCCAGCGGTGCTGCGCTGCCGAGCGGGCCGTAATATATTCGGGATTTTGAATATACAGGCACGTTTTCGCAACTGGACTTGGTGGCGTTCGGCCGCGTACCCGCAGGACATTCGGTGCACCTTGCATTCGCGTTACGGTTCGAGTTTAACTGATAGCCGGCGGGAACAGAATTCACAGGCACGGTTATTTCGCAATTCTGGGCGCTGGTCCCATTGCTGGAATACCACCATCCGATCAAGCACCCGGCCGGTTGATTGGTGCATTTACCACAAGTCGGGGACGCGCTGTTATTATTCGTAACATATTCTCCAAACGCCCCATTCCTATTAGTACCATCGAGCGACACAGATATTTTGCAATCGGTGGCTGTTGTGCCAGAACTTGTATAAGTCGTTATTGCACCAAGATCTCTACAACTTTGCGAAGTGTTCGTACAGGAATTGCAAATACCGTTCGATAAATATTGTCCATCAGCACAGTTCGAAGCCTCAACACAACTGCCCGTATTGTTGCCTGTTCCAGCAGTGGCAGATCCTGACTGACATCCGGTGATTCGACATAAATGGGTCATAGTATTATTATTCCATTCTGTATTTGCCCAAAAGGCGACAGAGCCGCCGGTATTTGTACAATCTATGCACGCAGTTGAAGCAGTTGAACCGGTACCCGCAGTAGTTTTGCCACCCTGACACGCCGTGCAAGCCGGACTGTTTTCGGCCGTGCTGTACGAACCCTGGGCGCATTCGGTACAGGCGCCGTTCGCGAGAAAACTTCCCGCAGGGCATGCCGGACAGCTGGTGCTTTTCGGGACAGTGGCCGTCGGACATGGTGTGCAAGTGGCGTTGCCGGTACCGCTGGCATATGTTCCCACCGCGCAATCCGTACACCCGGTGTTACCGGTGCCCGTGGCATACGTCCCGGCCGGGCATTCGGTGCATGATGTGACGGAACTGTTATCGTTTGACTGGTAACGGCCAGCCGGACATTGCGTGCAGGTTTTGTTCGCACCGGTACCGCTGATATAATATCCAGCCTTTGCAGCAAAAGCTGTTGGGTCTGTCACCGAAGCCCAAGTACAGTACGTTTCCGTACCACCGCCGGTACATTCGCAATTAACGCCGGGCGTCGTGCAGTCCGCCGCCACCGCCGAAGATACCAGCGCACAGTCAACCATATCAAATATAACGGCAAGCCGTTGCCACGGCGACAAATTCATAGCAGTAGTATTTTGGTTATGGTTGTCATTGGTGACTTTGCATGTCACAGGGACTTGACGTGTCATGGTGCCGCCGACCCGTTTCAGTTGTCCGGCGGAACAGCCAACAGAAATGGATGTCGCATTACGGGTTTGTGAACACCTGGAACAATCGGTTCCGGAACCATTGGCGGCGGTCCATCCAGCGGATGTGGCGGGACAGTCATACCCTTTGGCCGGCGCGACGAATAAAAAGCACACGGCGAAAACCACCGCCGCCCGCGCAGAAATACGGGCATAAAAATTATTTTTCTTTGCCAACATTCTTACATGTGTGTGTGTGTGTGTGTGTGTGTGTGTGTAGCTTTCTGCGGGTTACAGAGCACAATTGTTTGTAGGGGCGTACTGCGTACGCCCGGGCGTATGCAATACGCCCCTACAACATCCGCAAAATTATTTGTAATTACATTCCTCATAACATTATTAATTAAAGCATAAAATCGTGTTATATGTCAAGCGTCTGCCCGTTTCAAAAAATCCAAAATATTCCGATACGTCATTTCCAAAATCCGCATGTTCGCCTCTGCCGAATTAAACGCCGTATGCGGCGTGAATATCACGTTGTCCATGCGCAGCATTCTTTCATTGTACATCACGATTTCCATCTGGTCCCGGGACAGCGAATCGACCCCGGCGGCAAGATTCATCGCCGATTCCAATTCCAAAACATCCTGGGCGACGCCGCCGACATGGCCCGCAACAAGCGCTTCGAACAACGCCAAACTGTCGATAAGTTCCCCGCGCGCCACGTTCAGCAATACGACGCCCGGTTTCATTTTGGCGATGGCGGCCGCATTGATGATATGATAATTGGCGGCGTTCGCCGGAATATTCAACGCGATTATATCGGATTTTTTATACAAGGTTTCCAAATCGACGAATTCCACAATGTCGGCGATTTCCGGATTGCCGCCGCGGTCGTGCGCTATGACATTCGCGCCGAACGCATGCGCCAAACGCGCAAACCGCGAACCAATCGTGCCGGTTCCAAACACGCCGATTGTTTTCCCATGAATATCGCGGCCGATATATTTTCCCATTTCTATATCGCCGGCAACCATATCGTTATACGCCGGAATAATTTTCCGCAAAAGGCACAGCAACAGACCCATAGCAAATTCCGAAACCGCGAATTCGCCGTATCCGTTTACGTTCGTTATCTTTATATTATGTTCGCGCGCATATTCCGCATCGATGTGGTTTATACCGGTCGACCGCGCGGCGATAAATTTCAAATTCGGAAATTTGGAAAGAATTCCCGCGTCCAATTTGGAATTCACAAACACGGAAATAATACTTGCCTCGGCCGCGCCTTGCGCGGACGGGTCGGCGGGCCCCGTTACAAAATCCACGGCCGCGTCCGGAAAATTTTTATCTTTGAAATAGTCCCGCATCGCGCGGTCGGCGTCAAAGAATACTATTTTCATGATTAACCTCTTTTGCCCAGTATACCATAACTGATAATAAACGCCAACCCGTCATTGCGAGGAGCGCGAGTCCGGTATGGAATACCGGCAAGCGCGACGCGGCAATCCAGCAAATAGAATGCGCCCGCTTTTGCGGGCGCTCTTTATAATCTGGATTGCTTCGTCG